>NZ_JBDKWG010000123.1:0-107799 GCF_040151475.1 Reichenbachiella sp. MALMAid0571
CTTGATATTTTACATACTTCCAAAGGCATGGAATCAATGATAAAGTAATCTTCAAATTCTAAAAATTTAGATGCCAACTGATTCCTGATTTTTTCAAGAAGTAAAAACAGTTGACGTTTTCTACGATTGTATCGAGTTCGATCGATCAAATGTGGAAAATCATTTTTGTAATCAGAGTTAATCTTCTTAAAAAGCCAATTCTCACTGTCCAATGACATGTACTCTGCGGTCAAAACAAGACTAACTACCTCAATGTCAGTGAATAAAGGCGACACTCCTGGCCTGGGTATATTTCCATGCTGATCAAGATCTGTTATATTCAATGATTTGATCGTTTGGAAAACTTTATCGAAATTACTTTTAATGTCGTGCATAGGCTTGATAGTAAATTGACTTATAGATACTCTAATTTACTGATAATCAATCTTATGCACGCTTTTTATCCGACAAATTAATTAGCACAACGGGTTAAACCTATTAAACAACAACCAAAATAATACTTAAATATGAAACCCGAATACCGCAACATATCAAGTTCACCTGGAAATTCATTCCGAGTAAAGTTATTTGAAAACAAAGAATTTCCAGCTGCATGGCATTTTCATCCTCAATATGAACTTACCTATATAAAGAGTAGTGAAGGTATGCGATATGTTGGCAATAGTATAAGAAACTTCAAGAATGGAGATCTGGTTTTGATCGGAAAAAACCTGCCTCACTGTTGGAAAACCATAGGCTTGCAAAAGGATATTGTTAGAGCATATGTCGTACAATGGGAAGAGGATTTAATGGGTACCAACTGGTTGGAAAAAGAAGAATTTTATCATATTTCTCAGATGTTAAAACTTTCAACCAGAGGCATGAAATTTGGTAAAGCCATAGCCGAAGAGTTGAAAGATGATTTTGCTGAGTTAACACTACTTCCTCCATTTGAAAAACTTGTGCGATTTTTATTTATTCTCAACAAGTTAGCCCATGAAGAAAAGTATGATTTACTTTCAGGTTCAGGATTTAGCGATAAAATATCTTTGGAGGACAGCAAACGAATGACTGTAGTTTACAGCTACGTGAAGGATAATTATAAGAAAAAATTCAGCCTTAAAGATGTATCCTCTTCCATTGCGATGAGTGAAGAGAATTTTTGTCGTTTTTTTAAAAGATCATTTAACAAACCTTTTTTTGAATTTGTGAATGAATACAAAATAAATATAGCTTGTAAACTCATTATAGAAACCGACAATACCATTAGTAGGATTGCCTATGAATGTGGCTATAATAACCTAACTTTTTTTCACAGACAGTTTCAAAAACTTATGAACGTATCTCCAGGTAAATACAGAAAATTACATAACAACATTTCTGTGATAGATCAACCGTAAGAGAGCCACAGGTAAACTAAGTAAGATCATTTTTGAGAACTTCAATCAAACCTGACAGGCAATTGAAAAGCTTCCTTATCTATAATCAAAGTTGCAGCATGTTTTGTACCCTTATCAAAGCTTACAATATCCACATCCCCATCTTTTTCGATTTTTACAGTATAATCATCCAACCGCTCTATGACAGGTGCTTCAGTATTTGGTTTTACAGGATAAATCACGGTGAGAAAATGATGGTTCTTTAAAGGTTTTTCAGTCGTAAACCAAAAATTATGTGCACACACTTTGTTTCGATAGTCTTCCCTCTTCATATCCTTAGCTACCCATGTATTGTTTGTCAAATAGTTGTTGCCTGTTATCAGATTTTTATATTGATCTAAACCCTGCATATCGGCAAAGTCAATTAACTCCGGAAAAGCAATGTGTTTGACCAATACATTCACATCATCGAGAGTATAGGACAGCAATCCTTCCTTTTTCGAATATTGAGGATTGCACTCCGGCAATACCCTGTATCGCCAGGAAAACACAGACGGACGATCAGCAGCCGTTTTTAGGTCATCATAAATGATCAGGTATTTCCCTCTCATAAAAAGCATGTGCCTGCGAAACCGTTCCAATTGCGGTGCACCTTTTTCTCCAAAAAGAGTTTCATCATAATCTATCTGCGTCTTTTGACGCCATCCATTGGTCGATCGGGTAGCCTCAACTTGCCTGGGGTAAGCATTGGTAGCATCGCCTACCCAATAAGTGTAATTTTCATCCTCCTGATAAGCGAGTAGCACAGCCCTATAGCCCTGTTCACGAGATTCTTTTGTAATGGTCTGACCAATACCGTCAACCATGATGGTGTTGTGTGCTATAGTTTGAAATCCAAAAGGATTTTCATCACCGGAATGCCCTCCATAATTTAGATGCTGGCCATAGGCATACATTTGAAAGGTATTTTCATTGTTGTATTCATCTCCCCGATTAGGCCTGCTGCAAAACATGACACCAACACCTTCTTTAAATCCCTTTAATTCAGCAGGAGGATATTTGTGTGCCATTACAAACCCTGTGTTTGGAAAGAAAAAATTGGTCTTATCAGAATGAATGGATTTTAATTCTCCGTCAAACTGCAATGGCGCAGCTACATGAATCCATTGTCTCCAATAGAATTTATCCTTCTCGCCAAGGTTCTTCCAGTTTTGAAGGGTATTTCCATTACCTGTCAGATAGGCAAGTAAATTGAATACTTCCTTTTTCATTTCTACTCCTGCACCATGCTGACTATTCCTTCCAAAATGAGAATATTTCAATCCTACAGGTACTTGTCCGGTAAAAAAATCACTGTATTGCTCATAAAGAGGGTTTTTACCCAATTGTAAAGATGGAAGGGCACTATTCAAGTACATAAGTTGATAAACGAGCCATTTTATATGAGACAACCCATAGTGAGCACCATGATCATAGCCTCCGTTTTGAGCTACACTTTCTCCTACAGCAATAATGTAATTGGCAATCCAATGAAAATACCCTCTCGCATTTTCATTTTTTTCGTATAAAACAATGGCTGCAGGTAAACTTGCCAATGCCCCTTCCCATGAATGCCCATAACCCGATAATGCCAGACTGCTTTTACTAATGTATGGATCTTTTTCCCCTCCTTTGAATATCGCTCCTCCCCACCTGAAATCATACATATATTCACTCAACCGCCAGGTCAGTGACTCTTCGAAAAAGGCTCGTTCCGCCGGATTCATCTCCTCATAAAACCAGTCATAAATACAGGCCAAGTATTCTGTAATACTCGTATTATCTTCTGATTCCGCTCCTATTCCCATGCCTTCAGGACTGGATGCACCGCCTTTGGGATATGACGCTATGGTTTTCCATATCTCCAACACAGGCTCGTATTTTTGATCTCCGGTAATGAGATAAGCAAATGCGGTCTGCATAAGTTCTCTCGTAAGCTTGAAATAAAAATTATAAATGTAATCTGGTTTGTCAAGGTCTGTTTCAGGCCAGTTTTTCCACCATTTATGCCGGGTCATGTTATCGGCTGAAACCATAATTTGCTTCAGAAATACAGAGTCTTGCATGGCAAGTTGTCTGAGTTCTGTCAATTGTTCTTTTCTAAACAACAATCTGGGATGACCATTAAAATCGGGATTTTGCAGCATTGACCGATCCCATTTTGGAGTTCCTTTTGGAATGTTAAAAGTAAAAACATCTGACCATGACGAAGGTTCTTTGTCACCGGAAAGAATGTATCCTATTCGCCAGAAATATTTCTTTCCCTCAGGTAAAGGAGCCAATTCATTGTAAAAATTGATTTCTGTTTCAATATTGATTATCGGATTTTTAAATTCGTTATTGTCTGCAACCTGAAACCGAAAAACATTCGGCTTAATAGGATTTTTCATCTCTTTGGGATTCTGAACATAAAACCATCTGAAGCGTGGGGGGTTGACCTCCGCATTCATGTTATTGCCTGGTGAGTTATTTACAAAAGAAGAAAATCTGAGGCGTGAATCTAAATTTATGAGTGCCTCCGATCCAATCACTTTTACACCATTGGCATTTTTTGTATTGCCGTTTTGTACTATCTCTTTTATCACAAACACGGTACAAAGCACTCCAAGTATTGATATAAAAATGATGCGTTTCATAATTACAGCTTATTTATCAAAAAATCCATAATTTAAATTGAAGACCTTCCCTTTTGTAAGACATATTTTGGCTTACCCAATTTCCGGGCCTCCTATTAAAAAATATCTGTTTACCTCTCCGGGAAATAAATTGGTCTTAAGGTACATCCTGACAAATGATCTTTGCATCTTAAAACCCAGGGAAGACAACCATTCCTTTAGTTCTTTTTTATCATCTAACACATCCATAACAAGAGCCTCATCTGATAAATTGACAAGCATTTGAAATATAACTTCTATGGCATCCTGAGCACATTGTGCTACTACCGGACCCACCTGGGCAAACGTGCATCCATGTCTTCCAAGAGCAAATCCATCTACATGGTTCTTCCTTTTAACCAGATAGCCTTGATCTCTTTTTAGCAACTTCTTTATCAGGTTTGACCTGTCAACCCCAAACACTTTCGTATCAAATGCGCTAATTTCCAAAAGATCTTTGTTAGAAATGGACGACACGCTATTGTTGGAATTATGTAAAACAGGTAGATTAGAAATGATCATTCTCGAAATTTGGTATTCTTCAACAAACCCCAGCTTGCGATATACGGGTAAGCCCTCTGGTGTAGCGTCCAGTTTAATCGACTTACAGTCTTGGAGTTTTTCAATAATAGTATTGAGCAAAAGCTTACTGATACCCATTCCCCGAAAATCCCTTGACACCAACATCATTCCTATCCATGCCACCTGATTAGCATAATTAGTAGCAGTTATGGTACCCACTATTTGATCGCCACAAGTAGCTACAAGACATAACTCCGGATTATGATCCATTAGCATTTGCCAGTCTTCCTTGGTTTGGTTCCAATTTTCAGCTTTTTTCAGTTGCATTGCCCCTGAAATATCAGCAACCTGCATTTGCCTTACTGCTATACCCAATTCGTTCGTCATATTATTCTGTTGTTATCCTTTACAAACTGCCAATGTATCCAATCAATTTTCCATACATAAAAAAGACCAACACACAGATAAGAATAAAGCCTGCTATTGCCAATAGGTTTTGTAATTTGTTATTTATGTACCTGCCCATTACCGCCTTATTGTTCAATACCAAAAACAATCCTATCGCAATAAGAGGAACTCCGAGAATCGATGATGCCTGAGCCATAATTAAGGCATAAATGACATTTCCATTGAAAAAAACTGCAATCGACATTCCCATCAACAAAATAACAGTAGTAAATACTTTGGGCATTTTCTCATCCATGGTTCGTCCCATTCCAAGGCTATCCGCAATCAGCCCACCTCCTGTAACGGCATTGACCATGAGTGAAGAAAATGCGGCAGCAACAAAACCAAACCCGAATATATACCTGGCCAGGCTCCCAAGAAACAACTCCAACTGAATGGCCATATCAGCTGCTGAATTTACAGTGATACCCAGAGGCTTTAAAAATGATGCAGACGTGACAACAACCAAACAAGACATTAAAGCCAGTAGAAAAACTCCAAAGTTGGCATCTCTGACACTACGTGTCAAGTCTGTTGTTTTCCATCCTTTGCTTTGCACGAGATAAGACTGAAAGAAAGCATTATGCAATACTAATGTCGTTCCGATCAATGCAGCTATGTCATTGAAATTGCTTCCAGATACAGGAGTAGGCACAAAACCTTTGGCAACACCCAACAAATCCGGTTTTATGAATAATAAATTGATAAAAAACGCAAGGATCAATACTATGACCATTACCATCATGAGTAGTTCAAGTACCTGAAACAGCTTCCTGGCATAGAAAGTTAATAAAATAGCAGTCGGAGTAAATATTAATGGCCAGACATATTCACCCACACCCGTAAGTGTATGCATCCCTATGCCTACACCCAGGTTATTTCCAAATTGAAAACTCAATGCCGCCAGAAAAGAACATATGCCAATACTTACCGACAACCATTTTCCATATTCTTCTGATATTACTTTGAGCAAGGATTTCTCATTGGTAACGCCAAAGCGAACGCTCATAGTGGTGTAAACGCTCATTGCTACAGCGCCTACCACAATGACCCACAAAAGCCTGTAACCTTCCGCAGAGCCAATTTTTGACGAGACGGTAATACTTCCCGGACCCAGCACCACCGCAGCAATGATAAACCCCGGCCCTATGGATTTGAAAATCTTTTTTATTTTTAAAATCATCATTAAAAGTCTATTGAATTTCAGGAACCGCTTTTACAAGTAAATAGTCCCGAAATGCTATTTTTAATTTCCCTCCTTGTTTTACCCTGCCAATGATTTTGTCATTGACATAATTCAGGATTTGATACTCACCACTTTCCAATCCCCTAAATTCTATATCCCCATCCCAATTGTCGGCATAAAAAGCATAGTAGAGTATGTTGTTTTTACTAACAACATGGGTCTCTGGTTTGTCATAGGCGATATCGTATAAGTTTAGATATTCTCCCCTACTGAGTTCATTTTCCTTATGGATATTAATCCACTTATCAAAGTCCGCCTTGCGTTCTGATGTGAGGGCAATCGATCGAACAGATTTTGAAGGGTGGTTAAAACGGTTTTCAGCTTTATCCACGAACATAGTGCCCGGAACAGCACCAACACCAACCATCGAAGCAAAGCTGTTTTTATCATAATATCGTTCCACATGGTCACCATAAAACGGTATTTGTGCCCCCATCAACGCCTTAATCGTTTTTGCCCTGTGCCGCAACTGCCACTGATTGTTCGGGTCGGAAGCAACAGGCTGGTTGTAATAAGGCATTTTGTAAAAAGAAGGAAACATCCCACAAGGACACATTTCCAGAATAGCATCAGGTTTTATATTGATGCTTTCTTCATAAATAGTTTGATACAGGTCTGGTAAAGCTTCAAATGACTCTTGCGGATACTGATGGTTGTGATCCACAGCATAACAATTGCCGCTTGCATTGGTAAAACTGAAATCCATTTTCAACCCATCGTATCCCCATTCACCTATAATGGTTTTGATCAACCCTCTGTAATACTCTTTTACCTCGTCCAAAACCGGACAAAGCAATGCTTCCTCATATTTTTGAGGGCGGTCTTCTCCAAAATGATCATTGACATACATAGGAGTTCCATCTCTATCCATGATTAACCATTCCGGATGTTCCTTTACCAATTGCGGACCAGCTGCTCCCGGTGTTATCCAGAGTTTTACCTGCATTCTTTTATCATGAAATGCTTGAACCATACTTTTCATATCTTCTTCCCCACGAGGAAAAGAATCGTCTCTTGGTTCAAAATCACCATTATAATAAAACCAGCCATAATCGATGGTCGCTACCTTGAAATGCATACTTTGAACCAATGGAATCATATCTGTCATCTGATTCATTTTAAATCCGGGACCATACCCCCAACCACACCAAATACGCTCGTAAGCAGCACTTGACAAATCTGGTTTCGGGATTTTGAACCCATTGTCTTTCATAATGGCAGAATAAAATTGTAGTCCATTATAATAATCGCCATTGTGCACACCCAATACTGTCGGGAGAGTAGAATACTCTTGTGTAAAAGGTATCGAGTCCCGGGCGTATTCAATGCCTATATTGAAAACCCCACCATTGTTGACTTTAGCTGGCAATGATATTGGTGTTGGTTTTTTTCGGATGCTTCCGATAAAAAAACCAGTTTCTTCATTCCAAACATCTAAAACTGGTAATCCTCCTCCAATGATGCCATCTTCCGGCCGTCTTCCCTGATAGTTGTCAGAAGAAAAATTTTCTGTGACAGGTAAAATCCAATCTGGTCTGTTAACATATGATCCTCCCTGAAGAATCCAGAATGAATGTTTATCATTGTCCTCATTAACAAGAGATGCATCCAGGTCAAAGGCATTATCAATCTCTTTTTCAATAAATAGCCCGGGAGTTGCATAAAGGTTCTTATAAATAGCCCGAACCAACGCAGAATTTGGATGCCTTTCATACAATTCTATCTCTACTTTCTTCTCTATCGTTGCACCTAATGGCCCTTTGGCTATTCCTACAAACTCAAACCGCCTGCCGTTTCCAAATTCTGTGCTTATTTCAGAAATTAAAGGAGTCTTGTCTTTCACTATAAAATCTTTCACTTCTACTCCATTTACTACTAAATAATGAGGTCCTTTATTTTTCCTTGTTATTGATTTTGATACTCCATTTTCTATGTGATAGACTCTAATTTTTAGCTGTCTATCTAATTCAATCCTTATGTTTTTATTCTCCAACAAAAACATATCATTGGATTCATAAAAATTGATTTTTCCTTTGTTTTCAAGACATGAAACAAAAAAATAGCATATAACGGTTATTTGAAATAACACAAACAACTTGCGCAATAAGAATATTCTCATTTTGTTGATATGACTTTATTTATCAGGATTGAAAAAAGGAAAATCATTATTATGAATATGAGCTTCAGTCATTATTTCAGCCATTTCTGCCACGACTTGTGTATTGTCTCCGGCAATGTCATTCTCTTCCCCTATGTCTATGTCAAGGTTATATAATTGAATTGAACCATCAGGATTGTCAAACACATTCAATCTGATTGCTTTCCAATTGCCTTTTCTTACGGCTTGCTTCCCTCCCCATTCATGAAATTCCCAATAGAGGTATTTATGCTGTTGCTGGCCGTCCTGACTAAGAAGTGTGGGCAGAAAAGAAACACCATCTGTCTTTTCAGGTATTTCCACATCTGCCAACTCTGCTAATGTTGGCATTACATCCCAAAATGAAGAGATATGGTCTGACGTCTTACCAGCAGCAATTTTACCAGTCCATTGTGCTATCATTGGTACTCGAATACCACCTTCATAAAGGTCTCGTTTTACCCCTCTCAAAGGGCCATTGCTGTCAAAAAAATCCGGATCAGCCCCACCCTCTATGTGTGGCCCATTGTCACTGGTAAAAATCACCAGAGTGTTTTTGTCCAGGCTCAATTCTTCTAATTTTAGCATTACATCTCCAACGTATTTATCAATTCTGCTTACCATTGCAGCGAATACTGCGTGTGGAGTTTCTTGTGTCATATATCTTGCATAGTGCCAACCCGAATCGTAAGCACTCCCTTTTACTCCTTCATAATATTGTTCAGGAAAAACACCTTTATATTGCTTCAAAATCTCATCATCAGGTGCAATCAGTTCCGCATGAGGAAGCACATAAGGCATAAACAAGAAAAATGGTTTGTCTTTATTCTCATCAATGAATTTTAAAGCCTGACTGTGAATGAGGTCTTGTGCATAAGTAACAGTGTGCATGCCATCATTACCATTCATTATAATTTTATCGGAATTGTGCCAAAGGTGGGTAGGATAATAACGATGTGCCCGTGACTGACAATTGTATCCATAAAATTCATCAAACCCCTGATTGTTAGGATCTCCCTCTGTACCTACAAATCCCAATCCCCATTTTCCAAAAGCTCCGGTTTTATATCCTGCTGTTTTCAGTAATTCTGCCAAAGTAAATGCTTCATCTTTGAGTGGAAATTGTCCTTCGGGTTCCATTCCCCTATTTCCCCTGACATGGGTATGGCCTGTATGTAAACCTGTCATTAATGATGAACGGGAAGGTGCACAAACGGTACTTCCAGAATAATGCTGAGTGAAGCGTATTCCTGATTTCGCCAGATTATCAATGTTGGGCGTTTTTATTTTTTGCTGACCATAACACCCTAAATCTCCATATCCCAGGTCATCAGCCAGAATGTAAATAATATTTGGTTTAGCTTTTTTCTCCTCAATCCTTTCCTTTAAGGCACATTGTTGAAACATAATACATATAGCCAGGGCGTACAATAATTTATTCATACTCAATGGATAGTTTTTTAAAGCTTTCATTGATACTCCTTTTCTATACCTGGAAACCATTTAACTGCATTTTTATAAAATACTTTATCCAATATTTCACGAGGTAAATCAAGCCCTTTTACGTTATAGGATGGTTCTGGCAGGGGCCTGTCACTTTCAACAATATTACCCCATGGAATCTCATCCGCAGTAGCATAATATGTGTGAAATAATTGATTCCGATAAATAATTTCTTCTTTGGCATTTTCAATATCCTCTGGGGTCATTTTTGGCTTTGCCCCTTTATCTGTTCCATACATTATCCTATCCTGATAACGAGTGAAAAAATCTAAAACTTTGCCCCTTGCCTGCCACATAAGATAGCGGGTTCTACCCCCTATTTCTACAGCGAAATTTGGGTATTGTTCCATTCTGGTTATGATTTCATCTACATCGAATTCCAGGCTTGCCAGATGCGCCCCAACAAACCTGAGGTTAGGATGCCTTTCTATCACATGGTCCCGAGCAGCCATTATATCACTGTATGATGGCTTTTCCGGCTTGTCCCAAAAACTAAACTCCGGGTGTTTGGCCCAATAGTTCCTTGGCTTTCCACCTTCTGTGAAATAAGTAGGCATCCACGCTTGGATCGGCTCCCCCATGTGAGCTATCAACGTTTTTCCCTGTTGTGCTATAAATGTAAAAATAGGTTCAAAAATCGGGTCATCAAGCTGAAGGTATTCACCGTTCGGTTTTTTAAATTCCATTCCTATGGCCTTCCAAACTTTAACGCCAACAGCTCCATTTTCAAAATCATTTTTTAGTTGGTTTATGACTTGATCTGTCCATCCTGGTTCATCCCGGTTTGATACATCGAACGTGGTAACCCAGGCATAATATCTTGGATATTTTTCATATACCATTTTTGCAGTATCAATTTGGGCGAGCAATGTTTTAGAATTTGTTCCTATCGTTGAAAGTGTGCAAAATTTGTAATTCAATTCATCCAGAAGCTCTCTCAAAAATGGTTGATCGCTTCTTACATGGGTGTGTACATCAATTTTTTTTATAGAATTAAGGTATTCCATTTTAGATTGCGCCGAGACTTTCAGCATACCTAGCATAAAAACAACAACTACGATGTATTTTTTACTGACTCTATTTTTTCTCATTTCTTTACTCTTCTATCTTATTTCATTCTAGCATTAGTGCTATATGATTAAACTATTAATTTGGAATCCATGATCCATTTAACATGACTTTTCTTATGTCATACATGGCTTTTATATCCTTCAAAGGATTGCTGCCAATCAGGATCAAATCTGCTTCTTTACCTTTTTCAAGGCTTCCCAGTCTATCCGATATTTTTAAGAATTCTGCATTCTTTGAAGTAGCAGCCACTATTACATCCATTTCATCCATACCTGCTTGTGTCAACAAGTCCATTTCATGCTGGTATGACCATCCCTTTTCTGCATAGGGCACCCATGGCCCATGTGATCCCAATACTATGTTCACTCCGCCTTGATCACATTTACCAACAAAAGACATCATATTTTGAAAGCCTGATAATCTGGTACTGTCACTATTCTTACCGTCAAATCGATATTCCATAGCAGCAAGTGTGGGAGTAATGTAAGTCTTCTTTTCCTTTAAAAACCTAACAAGAGAATCCGCTCTTTTTCCATTTACGTCTATTTCATTCCACAAATTATAGCGTGCTTTTCCGTGCTTCTTACTATCCACATCACCCATCAATATATGACGGAACTTCTCCGCTTTTTTCATAGAAACTAAAGCTGTACCTAATGAGGTAATATGTTCCACGCCATCCAATCCGGCAAGTATGGCTAATCTGGCATCTGTTATTTCTAAATGAGCGGTAACAGGAAGGCCATATTTATGAGCCTGAATGCAGGTTTCTTCTATCAGGCCAAGTGGCAAACGATAATAAACCTTAATAGCAGAAACTCCCTGATCAGCCAAAATCTTCACAGCCGTACGTACTTCCTTTTTGTCGCGAACAATATATGCATCATTTGGATAGGCTGATGGGAAAGTTTCTAAGTGTGGCCCGGTAAGAAATAGTCTTGGTAGTGGGTCTCCGGTATTTCGTTCAAAATCATAAGTTTCGATCCATTGACCAGGGTCTCTTACCGAAGTAATACCATTTCTTACAAACTTGGTAGGAAAATATTTGACATAGTCATAGTGAAAATGTGCATCGATCAATCCCGGCAACAGAGTCATACCAGTAGCATCAAAAACCTCTGCACCATCTGGAATTTTTGCATCTGCTCGTTTACCAACCCAATTGATAATATTGTTTATTACAATAATGCAGGAATTGTCTAAAGCCTCGGCTCCTGTCCCATCAATCAAGGTAGCTCCAACAATTGCCAAGGTTTGCGAACGAACTGGTATTTCTTCCCGGTTAACTTCTTGTATCTTTCGCTTATCGTCAATTTTCTCTGATTTTTTAGTTGAGTCATCAAAATCTTTTGACTGGTTGCAACTCAATAACACAACATAACACAATACACTGCTTAGAAACTTTAAGCTACTTTTCATTTTATTTATTTGTGATTGACAGATGAAGTTCAATTCTTTAGGTTGCCCAATTCCGTTTTAGACATGTTTAATTGGATTTTCAATCTTTGCCCATGCTATAGCCAGACTGCTGTCTCTCCTTCTATTGAAAGACAGCAGTCTAAAAAAAATCCTGTTTCCTAAAATGTATACCCCGGATTTTGAGGTTCCAAATTCGGACTTTTATCCAGTTCTTCCTGAGGCAGTGGAATCAAATAATGCACCGATTTATTGAAATTAGGCTGAGGTTCAAGCCCGTTCACACCAAATGCTTCATTGCCTAAGTCTCTTCTCACTATATCGTACCATCTTTTGAACTCAAAAGCCAATTCAATTCTACGCTCCTCTAGTACTACATTTCTAAAATCCAACTTAGAAATTGTTGTTGACTCATCAGCAGGAGAAGCACTTGCGCCATAAGTGCCATAGCCATTTCCGGCAAAATTAATAGTACCACCTCTACGGGCTCTTTCTCTCACCTGATTTAGATAACCAACTGCTTCCGGGGTATTGTCAAGTTCATTAGCTGCTTCAGCTGCTATAAGCAGTACTTCTGCATATCTAAAAACTACATAATCCATATCCGACCTCCAACCGGCAGTGTTTCCCTTTCTCACTCCCGAAAACCTTGTCAATTTAGAAGCATGAGGCCTGGGAATTAAAAATTGAGAATAGTCTGAAATTACCCCTGTACTTTTCAACTCCAAAACATCTGTCATACTTACAGCTTTTCTATAGTCATTTGAGTCCCAGGAATCAAATACCTTTAAGCTGGGGACTAACATACTCCAACCCCCATAAGGGTTTGCACCACCATCTATTCCATTAAATGCTCCTACTGTCTGATCATTTTCGAATGTAACTGGATTTCCACTACCATTTTTATTACCGGCAAAGTCTATTGAGAAAATGTATTCAGGCGAACTGGCCTGTATGTCCGATCTCCATAAATCCTGAAAATCATTCTCAAGTGCATATCCTAATGCTCCTGCATTGTCAATAACCCACTTTGATCGGGTATATGCTTCATCCCAATTTGCTCTGGTCATGTGTACTGAAGCCAATACTGTTGCGGCAGTCCCTTTAGATGGACGGCTTTTAACACCACCCTGATGCTGCATATTCAAGTGATCAAACGCAAATTCAAGGTCATTGACGATTTCAGTATAGACATCACTAACCGTTGATTTTTTAATCAATGCCGGATCACCAAAATCAACACTGGCAATGTAAGGAATATCACCAAACAAACGCACCAGATGATAATAAGTAAACGCACGTACAAACCTTGACTCTGCCAATAGCTCATTCGCTTTATCTTCCGTTAAAACCCCACTCAATTGGTTTACTCCATTGATCGCCGAATTGGCTGTAGCAATTATTTGATAAGAGGTATTCCAAAGGGCTTGTGGATAAGTATTGGTAGGAGTATGGATAAATGAATTGAAATGAGAATAATTAGAATAATCGAATCCCAAGTCAACCATATCAGACATAATTTGCAACGGTGTAGTAAGACCGTTACCATAATAATTGGAAGAAGCCATTAAACCGTAAGTACCTAAGATCATACTTTCAACATCGGCAGCTGTTTTAAAATAACCTTCAGGTGATAGCCCTCTGGTTGGTACTTCTTCTAAATCTGAGCAACTGGCAAAAACAACAGCCAGAATGGTAATATATATATTTAAATTTTTCATGTCACATTATTTTTTCGGTGAATAAGTACTAAAATCCAATGTTTATACCAATGGTATAGGACTTGACATTTGGATAGGTAGCATAATCTAATCCAAGGTTTGTATTGCTATTGGCATAAGCCACTTCAGGATCAACTCCTTTATAACCAGTTATGGTCATCAGGTTTTGGGCACTGATATAAATACGGGCTGACCTCACAGCAATTTTTTCCAAAACGCTACTATTGACAGTGTATCCCAGAGCTATGTTTTTAAGACGCATAAAACTGGCATCTTCTACCCATCTGTCAGAAACAATAAATACTCTCCCCGAATTAGCACTTGGAATATTTGTATCTGTATTTGATGGTGTCCAACGGTTCAATGATTCTTTTGATGCATTGGTTCTACCATTCATAAGACCGAGCTCCATTCTGGTGTAGTTCATGATATCTCCACCTTTATTCCCCTGAATAAAAATATTAAGGTCAAAGCTTTTATACTTAAAGCTATTGTTCACTCCCCACACAAAATCAGGGTGTGGATTGCCAATAATTGTACGGTCATCAGCAGTCAGTTCTCCATCATTATTGAGATCCTTGAATTTTCGTCCCCCCGGCACCTGATCACTACTGTGTGTACCAGTTAATGCTGTTTCGCTTGATTGCAAAACTCCATCATAAACAAAACCATAGAATGAACCAACAGATTCTCCTTCTCTTAATATCTGGCTTTGTAGTCCTGAGGAACCTTCAAGCGGAACAGTTCCATACAAAAGATCATTACCCTCTGTATCGTTATCCACAAGTTTTAAAATTTTGTTTTTATTGAAAGAAATGTTTGCATTAGCATTCCAGCTAAAATCTCCTGCCGTGATCAGTTTAGAACCCAAAGTGAATTCAAGCCCACTGTTTTCCACTTCACCTATATTTCTTATTTGAGTAGCTACTCCGATGAAGCCAGGAAGTTCTACATTGAACAAAAGATCTGAAGTGATCATCTTATAATAATCTGCGGTCAGAGTAATTCTATCATCCCAAAGACCTAAATCTATTCCAATGTTTGTTTGTGCTGTAGTTTCCCAATTTAAATCAGAATTTCCCAGACTACTAGGCCTAAGAGCTGTTACAACGTTATTACCCTGAGTGGTAAATACACTTGTAAATTGCGCTAATGACTCAAATGGACCAATTGCCTGATTTCCTGTTTTACCATAACTGGCACGAAACTTCAACTGACTAACATCACTGCTATTGGATAGGAAACTTTCTTCACTCACGTTCCATGCGATAGCAGCTGAGGGAAAAAACTTCCACTTATTGCCATCAGCAAGAACAGACGAACCATCATATCGTCCATTGAATGTTAATAAGTATTTACCCATAAATGAATAATTTACCCTACCAAACCAGGAAGACAGTTCTTGAGTATCCAAAGAAGATGAAACGTCAGCAGAAGAACTTGCTGCACTCAAATCCCACCACAAGTTCGCATTTGTAGGGAAAGTTGATGCCAACACCCTGAGCGTCTCCGTACTAAATGTCTGGAGAGAAGAACCAGCTGTTAGTGAAAGGTTGTGATCATTTCCAAATTGCTTGGAATAAGTAAAATAATTTTCAGTAAGAAGTTCCCTTCTTTTTGAAAACCTCATTTCACCCTCACCTCCAATAGGCTGCCCTCTTAACAAAGTAGTAGGATAAAATCGTCCATATCGGGAACTGTTTACTTTCCCTCCAATTGAAGACCTGAATTTTAAACCTTTAAGTATATCTATTTCACCAAAGAAATTTCCCTGAAACAAATCTGTAAGGTTTTCTATATCCAATTCTTTGGCCACTGCCAGTGGGTTGTCGATCTGAAATCCACGGTTAGAAGGCACATAGTTTCCATCAGCATCATAAGGACTTTGTGTTGTAGGGAAAACATACGCCCCTGCTATTACATCCGCTTGAGAAGATCCGGGAGCACGTTGAGAATTTACGCCGTTCAACTTAGAGCCACGGGCAAACAAGTTGGCACCAAATCTAACTTTCTCAGATGCTTTTAAGTTGATATTACTGGTAATAGAATATCTCTTAAAATCGGAGTTTTCAACAATGCCTTTTTGATCATAGTACACCCCAGACAAATAATACTGAACTTTTTCTGTTCCTCCGGATATAGACATTTGATAGTTTTGCAACCCTCCCGTTCTGAATAATTCTTCCTGCCAATCCGTACCTACACCAAAAGAAGACGGATTGGAATAAAATCCCGGATCAATTTCATTGATGTATTCAGCATACTCTGATCCATTGAGTACTTCAACTTTGTTGATCTGTTTTTGTGAAGACCAGGATGAATTAAAGGTTATTCTTGTTGCTCCTGAATTTCCGCTTTTGGTAGTAACCATCACTACACCATTGGCTCCACGAGATCCATAAATAGCAGTAGCAGATGCATCTTTAAGTATTTCTATCGATTGAATATCTTCTGGAGGTGGTAGCACTCCTCCCGGAAACCCATCCACCACAAACAAAGGATCACTACTCGCATTGATAGAAGTATTTCCTCTAATACTTACTTTATATCCTGATCCTGGCTCTCCATTAACTTGCGTTATAGATACTCCGGCGACTCTTCCCTGAAGTGCCTGCACTGCATTGTTGGTTGGGTACGCTGCAATATTTTCAGAACCAACTGATGCCACAGAACCAGTCAGATCGCTCTTTTTCACTGTTCCATAACCAATTACAACTACTTCCTTCAGTTGTTCAGTATCAACTTCCATCTTCACATTTATTACACTTTGTGTGCCAACAGAAATTTCCTGATTTACATACCCTACAAAGGATATTGTAAGTACTGACCCCTCTGGAACGCTCAATCTGTAATTTCCATCAAGATCTGAAGTAGTGCCATTGATACTGCCCTTCACCACTACAGAAGCACCTGGAAGACCTATACCATTTTCATCGGTAATAGTGCCTGAGATATCAACATCTGCACTGATAAAATCCTCTATTACTTCCTCCACCTGAGGTTGTTCTAGCTTATTTACGTAGATGGTTTCATTTATCCGCTTAAAACCCAGACTGGTTTCTTTGGAAATATTGCGTAATAAATTAGCTAGTGAGATATGTTGCTTATCAAATGTCAGTTTTTTTCTTGTACTGACAATTTTCTCTTTGTACGCAAATTTGAAATCGGTTAATTTCTCAAGCTTCTCCAGAGATTCCTTGATACTAAGATCATCAAACTCTACAGTAACATGAATCTCTTCCATGCTCATATTTTGTGCGGTGCTGTACCCAGCAAACACAAAAGAGAACAGAATACACTGCATGAATATGCCATAAATTGCATATTTCGACATAATCAGAATTTTTTTTCGTAATTTTAATGCCATAATTAAATGTGTTTTTGGTAAGTAAAAATTATCAGGAACCACTACCTCATGTTTGCTTTCTGACCATTCCCCAATGAACAAGGAGCAACATGAGGTAACTTTAAATACCTGTCAACTAGTATTAGTATATTTCATCTTCTTCTATTTATTTAGTTTAGAGTAATCGTTTTATCTTTCATTTCAAATTCAAAGTTGAATGCAAAACCCAAACCTGTAAGAATTTCCTTAAGTGGCTTATTCTTATAACTATAAGTAAAATCTTTGTCCAGGTTTAAGTTGCAGTTAACTACAAAGGTTACTCCATACCACCTTTCCAGAGTTCGGATTATTTCGTTGATATTGGCTTCCCTAAAGTCGATGATGCCTTTCGTCCAGGCAAAGACTTCATCTGATGTGATTTCAGTTTTAACGGCCTTTTGACTTTTTATATCAAATGATGTCATTTGATTACGGACAATTATATGCTCAAAATGGTTTGAGGCACTCTTCTCACTTTCAACTTTTACCCTACCTTCCTCTACCGCCACATTAACTTTAGTTTCATCAGGATAAGCTCTCACATTAAAAACGGTTCCCAATACAGTAGTCTGTATCTTTTCAGTTTTAACAATAAAGGGCCTACTGCTGTCCTTAGTTACTTCAAAATAGGCCTCTCCTTTGATATAAACCACACGGGATGAATCCGAAAACTTACCAGGGTACTGTATACTAGATCCTGAATTAAGGTGAACTTTAGTACCATCTTCCAGCCAGGTGATGGTTTTCTGTCCCAAAGGATTCTTTTTAGTAATAAGATTCAACTCAGTAGAAGGCTCAATATTTATTCTTTGCTGTTCCATTAGCAGGAAGACAGAGACCAATATTACAGCAAGTACTGCAGCTACTTTGAATACTTTTGACGATGCTAACGAAACCAAATTCCTGTTTTTCAGTTTCTCATTACGACTTCTTTTCAGCACTCCTTCAAACATTTCAACATAATCATCTTCAGTCAATTTGGGATCATATTTATAACCCAAATCAATAATCATGTTCTTAGCGTGCATCAACTCTTCTCTCTTTTCCGGATTTTTATCAATCCACATGTTCCAAAATGTATCAGATTGTTTATCCGGATATTTGACCCAATGGACAAAATACTCGTCTTTAATAAAATCAGATATATGATAATTTTTATAATTCATTGAATCAGTTAAAATGTGATGACTCTCATTGATACCCTTCTAATTATAAAGAGGGAGCTCAAAATATTATCCTGCCATTTTCAATTACTTTTTTTCAAAAAAAAAAAATAAAAATGACTTACGATACATAAAAAATCAGACTAAAAGAAGGGATATATAAGGGTCTTTATTAATAGAAATGAAAACATAGAAATGTGCATGCGGATAGCATCTAACCCTCTGCGAATAAGCTTTGTTACCGAATTTTGATCTTTTAAATCCATCAGACTGGCTATCTCTTCTTGTGAAAATCCATCATAATAATATAGCAAAATAGCCTGTTTTTGCTTTTTTGAAAGATTCTTTAGCTCTTCATTGACCCTGGCAACTTTTGAAAGATAAACCTCTTCATCTATCATTCTTGATTCTCTGGATATCTCTATTTCAAAACCATCCAAATTATCCAGAACAGGATGATCCAAAAGATACTTACGTTCTTTTCGTGCTTTTTCTACGATTGCCCTATAAAGTGATTTATAAAGATATGATTTAATTGAAATTATTTTTCCCAGACCAAGATTGCGCCTCACCATTACGGCAAAAACATCCTGAATGCAATCTTTGACCATATCGCTATCTCTGGAGAATTGACTGCCAAACCGGAACAAATCATGCACATACTTACCGTAAACGAATCCCAGAACGGACTCATTCCCATTTTTAAGGCCCTCCAAAACATCGTCATCCGACAACTCCTTAAAAGTAGTTTTCTCTACCTTTAAGCTCTCTTTTTCTGATGATGACAATTTAGAAAATGCTTTCATTCTGTGTAAATAATTCATTGAGATTTACCGATGTATTCAACATTATAATTGTCAACACATTGTAAATAAATTACTCAGCCAAATTTAAATTTACAGGTAAAATAGTCATCATTTCGAATTACCTCATGATTTTTATTTTTAATTAAGATATTGATATGGAATTCCAATCTTAAAATAAACCCAATAACAAATAGTGTTTGCACAAGAACAAATATGTTCTTTTTTAATCATTGCTTCCCACCAAGCAAACCACCCTCCTACATAATGAAAAATAAATTTTCGATATATTCATTACCTTTAATGGAATCGTTAGCTAAAAATACACAACATTTGCATGTTTATTTTTAGCTACAAAAAGACGAGAGAACTCAAGCCTATTGTACAGCATTGATTCAAAAATGAATTGACTCAATCCCTTAGGAAAGAACTGGAAAATACATGGACAAAGAGATTGTTGGTAGGGCAGACAAAATCGACATACCTGAATTCGGACTTGAAAATATAGATGCAAAAATTGACACTGGTGCTAACAGGTCTTCAATACATTGCTCCAAAATAGAGCATCACATATACGACGGAATCGAGAGCATTACCTTCAAAATTCCTCTTGTCAGTAGCCACGGCGTAAATACGTTCTATAGTTCGGATTTTTTTAAAAGAAAGATTAAAAGCTCTTCAGGGCATGTGGAAGAGCGATATGTTATCAATACTATTGTAATCCTTTTTGGTAAAAGAATTAAAACTACTTTTTCTCTTACTGATCGGACGGTTATGAAATACCCTGTATTGCTTGGACGAAAGCTTCTGGCAGGCAGATTTGTAGTAGATGTAGAGCAAAAGGATTTATCACATAAGTTAAAAAAAAGTACCAATGAAGATAGCAATACTATCAAGAAACCCTAAACTATATTCCACCAAAAGATTACTGGAAGCAATAGTAGCAAAAGGGCATAAAGGTATGGTCATTGACCACCTTAAATGCGACATCATAATAGATGATGCCGGTCCTGCTATCTATTACAACGGCAATAAACTTGAAGATATAGATGCTATTATTCCAAGAATAGGAGCTTCTGTTACTTTTTATGGCACTGCGGTAGTCCGTCAGTTCGAAATGATGAAAGCCTTTTCTGCTGTGAGTTCACTTGCCATTACCCGATCCAGAGATAAGCTGAGAAGCTTGCAAATACTTTCCAGATCTGGGTTGAGCATGCCGAAAACCGCATTTACCAATTTTTCGAAACAAGAAAACCAAATACTAAAACTGGTAGGCGATGCGCCCATGGTAATCAAACTATTGGAAGGCACACAGGGTCTTGGAGTGGTATTGGCAGAATCTAACAAAGCAGCCAAATCGGTTGTAGAGGCTTTTGAAGGATTAAAAGCAAGGGTAATTCTACAGGAGTACATAGAAGAGGCTGGTGGAGCTGATATCCGTGCTTTCGTGGTAGATGGAGAAGTGGTCGGTGCGATGAAACGCCAGGGAAAAGAAGGAGAATTCAGGTCTAATCTGCACCGTGGAGGAAGTGCCAAAGTGATCAAGCTAAAAAGAGCAGAAAAAACCGCCGCACTGAAAGCTGCTGAAGCTATGGGACTAGCCATAGCAGGTGTGGATATGCTCCAGTCAAAAAGAGGCCCACTGATTCTGGAAGTAAATTCCTCTCCTGGTCTGGAAGGAATAGAAAAAGCAACACATGTCGATATTGCAGTGAAAATTGTAGAGTATATCGAAAGAAAAATGTCTAAGAAAAGAAGAAAGGTCGATGCATAGATAAAATATAAAATGAAAATAGCAGGTACTACCGTAGAACCGGGTGAAGAAAAGCAGATTGATGCGCAGATTGCCCAACTGCCCACCCGTACACCCATAGAAATACCAATCATAGTTAGTCGTTCCAAAGTGAAAGGACCTACTCTACTCGTGATGGGTGGCATGCATGGCGATGAAATCAATGGGGTGGAAATAGTCAGAAGGATAATAGTACATGGCTACAATAAGCCTGCTATTGGCACAACAATCTGCATTCCATTACTCAACATCTATGGGTTTATCCATTTTTCCAGACAGGTAACTGACAAAGACATTAACCGATCCTTTCCGGGTTCCAAAAGTGGCTCACTGGCAAGTCAGGTAGCACACCTGTTAAGTGAAGAAGTACTACCCCACATAGACTATGGGGTGGACTTCCATACCGGAGGTGCAAGGATCAACAATTACCCCCAAATACGTGCCATGCTCGACATTCCTATCAATTTGGAACTGGCAACTGCATTTGCTCCTAAATTCATTATAAATGCAGCATATCGTGACAAGTCTTTAAGAAAAGAAGCGTCAAAGTCGGGCAAATCAATATTGGTTTATGAAGGTGGCGAATCTTTACGGCTGAGAAAAAATGCTGTGGATCAGGGAGTAAATGGGCTACTACGAGTAATGAAACACCTTGGCATGAAAGAAGAAGCTCCTGAGCAAACCAGTAAAACCATCATCATAGAAAAAACTTCCTGGTTGCGATCGAAAGCTGCCGGGCTTTACCATTCATTTTTCAGGCCTGGTGAAGAAATAACAAAGGGTACTACAGTTGGTTTGATCACCGGTCCATTTGGAGAATATGAATTTCCAATGAAAGCCCCAATAAGCGGACACATTATTGCTATCAACAACAACCCTGTGGTCAATCGAGGTGATGCACTGATGCATATTGGAGTGCCGAGATAGACTGTAGCCCTAAAACACATGTAACTAAATGGATAAATTGTTAACTTTAAAATAAAAATGGTAACCGTAATAAAAAAAGGAGACAGCAAAGCCCACATCAAAAAAGCACTTCAGAAAATAGAAGAATCTTCTAATCAAGGGCTAGATGCTAAAAAATATTGTGGGATTTTGAAATTGGAAGAAGACCCATTAGCTATTCAAAAGAAAATGAGAGATGAATGGCAGTAAGTTATTATTGGACACCAATATCCTTATTTAATAGACTCTTACCTCAATTCAAACAAACTTCCTTATGCTCATCATATAACCCAGATGAAGCCCTTCGTGAAAATTATTGAATTCCATGGCATCTTCTACTGATTTCAAATGAAATCCGGTAGCTGTGGTATATTCATTGTAAGACACAAATTTACCTTCAGCAAAATCTGTTTTTGCTTTTTCTACTAATGAAATCAACAACATTTTCAGCTCGTCCACTTCTTTTTGTGTAGTGATAGTGGTCGGTTTCGTACCCGGCTTGTAAACCTCTAGTAATTCATCAGATATGTACATTGGTAAACCGGAAGCATTGTACATAAGCCTTTGCTGCGCCACAATTATATGGCCAATATTCCAAATCAGGTTGTTATTAAACCCTTTTGGAATGGTGTTTAGTTGCTCCAGAGTATAGTTTTCCAAAAACTTCAAATAAAGATTTCTGCTGGTTGTCAATGTTTCAAATGCTGATTCCATATTTTACAATTGATCAAATGTGAAAAAGGTGATACGTTCATCATATCAACTCAAAATTATATGCCATAAGATACAATACCTCTGTAGTCAAACTTTTTCTTAAAACATTTCATCTATTAATTCAAAATTAGCAGATACACCTGCTATTGTACCCGAAGATACTGCAAGTGAAACCACTCTAAACTTTGAATTGTCACCACATGCAAAAACACCCGACACAGTAGTCTTCTGAGCTTCATCTACTTTAATCAGTCCATGCTCCGTCATTTCACAACCCAGTCTTTCCGGAATATCAGAATGTTGTACAAACTCCGGTCCTGAATAAATGGCTTTGAGTGATATAGTAGTTGCATCCTTAAAAATTACGCTCTCTACCTTGCCATTTTGATGTTGTATTTCCTCAACCTCAGTTTCTACAATAGTAATATTATTTTGCCGAAGCTTGACAGTTTGCTCTGGTGTCAATGTTGATTTTCCATTGGTAAAAAGTGACAATTCTTTAGTCCAATTAGAAATCAGCCTGGCATAATGAAATGCCTTTTCTCCATTTGCAATAATCCCCGTTTTTTCGCTCCTCACTTCATAGCCATGACAATATGGACAATGAATAACAGAAATTGCCCAGCACTCAGCAAAACCCTTAATGTCAGGCATGATATCCTTTAATCCCGTTGCAAAAATTATTTTTTTAGAAAAAAAGACACTCTCTTCCTGAGTTTCAACCTCAAAACCATATTGTAGTTTGGTTACGTTTTTAGCAAAACCCTGATGAAACTTTACAGTATCATATCTTTCCACCTGTTCTCTGGCTTCTGCAGAAATTTGCTTAGGAGTATGTCCATCATGAGTGATGAAATTATGAGAATGAGGTGTCCGTTGGTTGCATGGGTTGCCACTGTCAATCACCAGTACATTTCGAAGCGATCTGCCTAAAGCCATTGCCGCCGAAAGCCCTGCATAACTTCCACCTATTATGATTACATCCATTTTTTTATTGCCAGTCATTGCATCGTCGTTTTTTTTTTTTGCCAAAGATAAATATTTTTCATATTATTGCAACATAGTCGCAATAATATGAAAAGACGAAATACGCAACCCAAATTGGAGATTCTCTCAGCACTAAAATCTGCCAGTTCTGCATTGAGTCATGAAATGATACAGGCTGAACTGACTACTAATATGGACAGGGCAACTATTTATCGGGTTTTGAACAGGTTTTGCGAAGATGGCAGGGCACATAAAATAGTGGGAGATGACGGCAGACAGTATTTTGCACTATGCTTAAACTGCGATCAGCAAAAGCAGCAACATAAACACAACCATTTTCATTTTCGATGTGTGGCATGCGGAAAAGTAGAGTGTCTCAAAAGTGAAATCAATGTTACCCTTCCTGATGGGTACATTTCCGAAAGTTTTAACGGACTGGTCTCCGGTCACTGTAAGAGCTGTGCGTAACACATTTATCACCACTAATGCATCTTCCCATGTCTGTATTCGATTTTGAGTTAGGGAAATCTTTTGGTCTAGCCACTTACTCTATGTGACAAATAAAATTTTTATGAGGATTCATTATAAAAGTCTAAAAATAGAAATCAGACCATTTACAATCATACTGATACCAATGGAGAGGGTGATAAATCCCATCATTCGGGAAAGGGCAGCCATACCGCCTTTACCTAAAAACTTGTTGAGTTTAACAGAGAAAATAAGGATCAAAAAAGTAACAAATGCCACCAAAACTATCGCCAGCAGAATGCCCACTATACCAATAAATCCACCTGAGCTGGCTGTGCCATACATACTGATCATCAAAGCAATAGAACCCGGTCCGGACAGTAGTGGCATTGCCATAGGTGTAAAGGTGATGTCTTCTTTATGGATGCCTTCTTCCTGTACTTCTTTGGCCAGTGCCTTTCCTTTGAAGGCATCCTTACCAAGCAGAGTCATTGCCGAGCTGCAAATCAACAGACCTCCTGCAATCCGCACATGGTCGATGGCTATTCCAAAAAAACTCAGGATAAGATTGCCTGCAAAAAAGAATGCCACCAGAATCAACACCATATAAATGGCAATTTTAATGGACTGATTCCGTCTTTCTAACCTGGAAGAATCTCCACTCAACATCAAAAAAACCGGCATGGCTCCCAATGGATTCACCACAGAAAACAATGCACTAAATGCTCCTAAAAATGCTTCAATCATTTCAAAATATTCCTGTTTCTCATGAAACTTACAACCAATCTTTTCTCTTAAAGTAATATAACATGCCTAAAAAAATTACTCCCATTGCTCCCAATGTAATGAAGTAACCGTTTTCCTGATGGAGCTCAGGCATGTTTTCAAAGTTCATACCATAGATACCTGCAATAAAGGTAAGTGGAATGAAAACAGTTGCTACTGTAGTCAGTACCTTCATAGTTTCATTCATCTTTTGACTCAATGACGAAAAGTAAATATTAGTTAATCCTTCCAACGACTTTATAGTCGAGTCTATTTCTTCAATAGCACTTGTACAACTGTTGGCCAAATCCTGAAAATATTTAGTATTCTCCTTCTGAATAAAAATAGTATTACGGTTAGAAATCACTTTGAGTGCATCTTTAAAAGGATTCATGGATTTTTTAACCATCTCAGCAACCTGTTTCATCTGCTCCAGCTCTATAAGCGATTTTTGAGATGGGTCAGTCAAAATGATTTTCTCCAAATCCTTCATTTCATCATTAGTCGCCTCAATGGTTTCAAAATAGTTGTCAAGTATGGCATCCAGCAATTGATACACCAAAAAGTCAGCACCTTTTTGCCTCACCAACCCTAGTTTCTCTTCTATTTTGTTTCGAATATGATCAAAATGGTCTCCAACCTCTTCCTGAAACGACACTACATAATTTTTACCCAATACAAAAGACAGTTGCTCCAACTTAAGTACTCCTTCATCATCTTTCAGTACAGATTTTACACTAAAAAACACATAATGATCATACTCTTCTACCTTGGGTCGCAAGGTGGTATCAAGCGTTTGTCTGACGGTAATCCTATTTAGGGAAAGTACTTTTCCGATTTCCTGGATAAGTTCTACTTCATGCAATCCATGAAAATTAAGCCAATAGACTTTGTCGTCATCGAGGTTATCAAAGAAACTAAAATCCTCAACCTCATGTTTAATTTTCAATTCCTTTTCGTTGTATTCATGCAACTGGATTCGTACCTTCTCTACCTTCTTTTTTCCAATAAAAGTAATCTGCCCTGTACTTTTTGATACACTCTTCTGCTCAGAATAAAGGTTTCTGGAGAAATTACCCAAGGTCTTTAATCCCGACATCAGCATCTTGTCCGGCCTTGACATGTCAAATTGTTTCTTCATCTTTCACAACGGGTATGGTTAAATTTACTTTAGTTGCTCTTATGCCTTCAGTAGCGATTATCTCTGCTTCTACTCCATGACCAAGCTTCATCTTTTTTCCTTTTTCCAGTCTGTGTCCAAATTTTTCAACAATCAAACCAGATAAAGTATTGGCATCTTCTGTCTCAAGATTGATATCAAATCGGGTATTGAGGTCTTCTACAGGAATATCACCATCTACCAGAAATTTCCCATCCTTCTGTTCTACTATATCAGGTTCTTCAAGGTCAAACTCATCTTGCAGATTGCCCACCAACTCCTCCAGTACATCTTCCATAGTGACAATACCTAATACGGTACCATGCTCATCCTGCACAAAAGCGAAATGCTGTTTCGCAACCCTAAACTCCTGTAGTAGCCTACCGATCAGAATGTTTTCAGGTACAAGCATAGCAGGCCTTGCCAATGAAGACAAATCAAGCTGATCCTCATGGTCATAACCAATCGTGTCTTTGATATGGATTACTCCTATTACCTTGTCCAACGACCCATCGCACAAAGGAAATCTGGTATGTTTTGAGTTTTTGGCATAAATCAAATTTTCAGCAAACGACTTATTGGCATCCATAAACTCCACTTCGTTTCTTGGCATCATTATTTGCCTGGCTACTTCATCATCAAAACGAAATACGGCATTGAGTAATTTGTGCTCGTTTTTAGACAGTTCTCCTTTGGCATGGGCAATACTCAATGAAGCCCGGATTTCTTCTTCCGTAAGTGGTGTGTCGTGCTCATCGGATTCCTCAATACCCAACCACTTGAGAAAAACATTAGTAACGGCATTCAACACATACATAAACGGGTACAATATCACATAAAATCCTTTCAACAAAAGAGAAAAGCTAAGGAACACAATAGCGGGCTTTCGGATGGCATATATCTTGGGCACTTGCTCTCCGATGATAATGTGAAAAGCTGTAATGATCGTAAAGGCAATAGTAAATGCTATGCCATGTACAACATTTTGAGAGTTGATTCCAAGGTCATGTATCAAAGGAGTAATAAGGTGGGCAATTGCAGGTTCTCCTATCCAACCCAGAGCGAGTGAAGCCATGGTAATGCCAAGTTGACAGGCAGACAAGGCCAGGTTCTGTCTTTTGAAAAGCCACATTGCCGTAGTTGCAAAGGGTCTTTTTTCATTGATCATCACCTTTAGTTTACTCTTACTAATTTTTACAATTGCAAATTCTGCTGCTACAAAAAAACCATTTAGAATGATGAAAATGACCGTAAGGCCAATTTTCACCCCATCCATTGCATAACTTGATTCTACTTCCAATTTATCTTAAGTTAGTTTGGTCAGAAAACGTTTCTGCCGTGTAGTTTGATATGTCATCCATCTGCCTGAGCCAATACCAGGAAGAAAAGATAGTGAATTTAGTTTTCTCCGGTTGTATTTCCGAATCAAATTGCCAAACAATATGTTCTGCCTCCGGAAAAGGTCCATTGAGCACCTGATCGTCAAACAGCCTGTTGATGACTGAGTGGTCATTCATACCATTCGCTATCAATCGGGCAATCAACGATTTATCAGCATTGTGTAGCATGTTTGTACCTATCTGATTGTATGCATTCACTTCTAAAACACATTTTACTGCATCCGTTTGTGGAAATTTCTTTGGAAAAGCCCATTTCATCATCACAGCACAATTAAACAGTTCCTTATGGTAGCTGATATTTTGATATTCCTCCCACAGGTTTTCTTCCATCATTTCAAAAACGAGGTTGTGAATCTGTCCCTTGGTAAGCAGGCCTTGAAACTTATATCCAAGTACAATAGCAGCGGCTTCTTCCGGGTCAAGTTCCTGAAGGGTCATAATGGTATAGTCTTTTAATTCGCTTTCCTCGATTTTGTCCCAATCGTCAAAATCGGCCAATTCCATGATACTTTTGTAGTCATCACCCGACCACCCATCAGGTAATTCATGTATCTCCTGAACACTCAAGACTTTTACGTCAAATTTTGATTTCATTGTATAATCACAGTTTTTCTTTGGTTTTAACTTTGGTAATATTTCCTTTTGCATCCAGTATCAATTGCTTTGCTTCGTTCATCACCTTGCCATAAATCCGATACAAAGACTTTCTTTTTCCGTATAGTATCCTCTCATGTTCCGAATCAAATACCCAATCTTTGTATTGATCCGATTTCAATGTATTTAATACCTCATCCGGTAAATCTTTCCTTTCAATCACTTCAACTTCTTCCAATATTTCTCCCTGAGCATTGTAGGTTACTTTGTATTTTTTGTCTTTATCAAAAAACAATAACTGATACAAGACCGGTACTTCCAGATCGTAGAAACCATGATCAAATATGCTATTCTGAAATGGATCGTACAATCGCTCATGGATAGACCACTCAATGACATCAACGTCCAGATGGTTCTGATTTGCGCTAGTCTGCACCTGAGCAGGAACATCTTTTTCAGTTACAGTTTTTTCTTGTTTAGAAAAACCGGGTGCATTTTTAAATTTTTCGTGATCTTCTTCAGTAAAATTGATATCATTATCCAATTTTAATATTTTGACCAACTTATAGGATTCATTGAAATATAGAATCCTCTTCTTATTCTTATCTGTAAGCCAAACTTTATAGAATTTACCATCCTCTCCAGATTTCACTATCTGCTCTTCGTTGTGCCTTTTCCAGATTCCGTATCCTTTTTCTTTCAACTGAACTTCAATCTCGACGGGAAGGTTTCCAGCTAATGGACGAGAGGTTACATACCATGAACCACCAAAATCGAATATATTTCTAACTTCACCTTTTTCATCACTAAACCTTGCTTCGTAATAATTCGGTGTATTATTTTCCCATAAGATAGGTAAAAACGTAGGAGAAACATCTGAACCTTGATGGTAATGATATGGATATGGATACCATTTCACTTCGTTAGCATCCGGATGCAATTCTTTGAATGATTTCAATACGATTTTGGGTACTTTCCTGGCCGGAATACTAACAGGCGTTTGAGCATTGCTCTCTGCTACAATCAGTAAAAGGACTGAAATAAGTAATAATAATCTTGAAAATTTATTCATATTTCTTATTTAGACGGTACGACTTTCTAAGGTCACATTCTTATTTGATAAATGAAAACAAATCAATAAGAATAGCTGTCAAAAAGCATTCCGAATAGAACGATTCTATCAAATTTTATAGCTTCAATTTTTCCAGACAACAGATGAAAACTACTTCATCCATCCAAATCCGGGCTTGTCAGAGGGATAAAGTATGCCTGACTCACACCTGACCATAGATGCAAACGGATCATTAAGCAGATCGAAATGACCATCCAGATCCGCATAAATTACATTAGGCCGTGCCAATGCAAAATGAAGCCCTGCTGCTATTCCCATTGCAGATTCATCCATACAGCCGACCATCGTTTCTACATGGGCAGCTTTTGCCACAGAATTGATTCTGATAGCCTCAGAGATGCCACCTACTTTCATCAGTTTTATATTGATCATATCGGTGCAATTATTGGATGTAAGATGAAATACATCTTTTAGGGTCATCAAGCTTTCATCCGCCATAACAGGCACAGAAACCTGATTACTTACTTGCTTCAGCAGGTCAGAGTTGTTCTTGTTGGTAGGTTGTTCGAATAGCTCCAGCCCAACTTTTTTGGTTTCATTGATAAAGTGAACCGACTCTTCTACCGAATAGCCCTGATTGGCATCAAATCTGATTTCGATTTTTTCACCAACCATTTCCCTCAGTTTGATGATTTTTTCAATATCTTCAACGACATTTATTCCGCCTTTTATTTTAAGAATAAAAAAACCTCTCGCTCTCCATTCCCGGGCTTTTTTGAGGGTTTCTTCCAAAGGAAGGATACCAATGGTAACGCTGGTAGGAATATACATTTTATAACCTCCTAACAGCCTATATACAGGTTCTCCTGCTTTCTTACCAATTAAATCATACAATGCCATGTCCACCATAGCCATAGCAGACGGCTGATTTTTGAGTCTGTTTTTCAAGTCTTCCAGTAGCAAAGCATGCATAAAAGGATCCTGACCTTTCAGGTAGGGTTCTATCACATCATTGAATGCTTTCATTACGGATTCTGCAGTTTCCCCTGTCACTTCCATGTCTGGAGCAGCACACCCCCAGCCTGTTATCACCCCATTTGTAGTCATTTTAATAAACACATTGGGAGATTCTTCAATGCGCTCATAGGCTATGGTGTAGGGTTCACCAAGCTTAAGTCTAAAAATGTTACATTCTAAAGATGTTATTTTCATATTAATACCTTTTCTGGTACAAATCTTCCAGATTGCTCTTTTTGATTTCCTCTACAAACTTGACGAGATGAGCCACCATTATCTCCCACATTTTTCGCCCTTTTTCTTCTGTGGCACGTGTAGGATCGCCCATCACGCCGCTTTTAGAAATTCTTTTGGTACGGACATACCAGGCAACACCTCTATCAGAAGTATAATCCAGGTATTTACTCCCAAAATGCAGGGTTTCGTTCACAGCCTTATCCATCTGTACCACTTCAGGGCGAATGGCTAATGTAGTGCTCGTTTCTATCTCCCCGGCATGAATGTCATTTGGTGTTTCGATCAAATCATTGAGATCGATATCACTGGTCTCCCCAGTATCAACACATACAAATATCTCTGCATCCCGATTGATCATTTGTGCTGCATAGCTTAACGTAGGTGCATTGTCACCATGTCCATTGAGAATAATAAGTTTTTTTATTCCATTTTTAGCCAATCCCATACCAATATCATACACAAATCGGGACAGTGCATCATTGGTCACACTTAAAGTGCCTTTAAATTCCTCATGATGATAAGAAACCCCAAAAGGAATAGGAGGCAACACGAAGGGCTTTGGATCGCTGCAAGCCTCTGCTACTTTCCCTGCCAGGTACACTGCATCATAATAATCAATATCTACCGGCAAATGTGGCCCGTGCTGCTCAATGGCTCCACAGGGTAATATGGCAGTATCTACTATTTTCAACCGCTCTTCCAACTCAGGCCATGTGAATTTTTCCCACATGTAATTGCTATTGTTAGTCGAGCCGGGTTTTGTTTTAAATTTGGTTCTTTTGATTTCAAAAGGATAAGGTATCGTCATCAGCTCGCTATTGAGTACATCAAAATCTTCCCACTTCCTATCTTTAAGTCTTACTGCCCCATTGCTGTGTTTAAGTAGATAACGGAACAGTGGTTTTCTGATATCGGAAGGTACATCCATCACCATGCTGCGCTCATTGTCAAATCTTAGTTTCAGAATTTGCTCATGCGGTTTAGCTAGTTTAATTGTATGTTCATTTTTTTCAATAAAACCTTTTTCGAGTAGTAAGTAAAAAAGATGAGAGGCATCTTGTCCCAACTGCTTCACTTTTTTAGCCTCCAGACTTTTGAAAGATTTTACAATCTGATCAGGATTATACCCACAATTTTTTGGATCTTCATCCAGTGCCGAAAGCATCCCTACAATCCTCCTGCACTTCTCACAATTGCCGCAGGGATAGATCCTACCATCTTTCTCATGAGCAGCATGACACGAAATTTGTTGTGCCTGAAGTTGAGGAAACTGCTTCACCAATATTTTCAATATCAACAGTTCTGAAAGGCTCCTAAGGATAGAAAATTGATGGAGTGCCCAACCTTTTTTCATATAATACCTTGTCAACGCATTGTCGAAATATTTACTTTGGTCGTACAATCCTCCATAATGGGTGATTCCTTCATGGTTGAGTTTTAATGTGGTATCGTACTCATCACCAATCAGAATATTGCCGACTTTTCTTTTTCTGGCAATGGGTAATACCCCAAACAGAAATACGGCAACTGTCCACAACCTTACTGGATATATATCCGCCCTAATGTCTGCAAAGTTTTCCCTGATAAATGGCATCTCACGGAGCATCCAGTTGAACACACGGTCGCTGTTGCACCACACTCTGGAAGTGTTGGGCTCTGTGTTTTCCAAATATTTATGTGCGTTGATGGCTGAAAACCAGTGTCTGCCCGACTCATTGATAAAAACCGGATGAGCGTGGTTGCCCAGTTCTTTGATGATGCCATAGCTAAGCAAACTGTCTTTGCCTCCGCTGCTTAAAATAACGTACTCGTTCTTGCTGGTCGAGCTCAAACTCCAATTGTCTTTATCCATGTCTGGCTTAAATGCCGAATTGATAAAAGTGAGTTTAGCAGCAGTATATTTCTTGAGTTTTTCAACCTTTGTATTTTGATATTCTGATTTTAAAAACTCATTTGGCAACAAAAGCTTGTTGACATAAATCTCACGTGAAGTATTCTCAATCATATCGCTAATAAAACGCTGATCTGCTTCATCATACAATCCGTCGAAAACCAATTCTTCGCAAAACAGACCATAGTTCATTGCCACCTGTGCCCCCATCATGGAAACAAGATTGAGGTCTTCAAAACCATCCTTATCAAACACTTTTTCAGAGTAGGTGTAGATCAATTCATTAAAGACTATACTTCCATCTGATTTGGTGACTGAATAAGGTATTTTCACCCTTTTATCCTCAACCAATGCTGGCCCTGCCTTCAATTGCCTGAAGACAACAAATTCACTAAGATCAATTGTTTCTGTCACTTCTTTTGAGGTTTTCACAAGTAGCTTTTGATTAATTCGACGAGTTTATCCGCACCATCATACAACACGTCCGTGCAAAGTAGCCCTGTCTCTTTGGTTATTTTTTCGCATGCCGCAGCAATTTCATCTGCTTTCATTCCTTCATGATTCAGAGTTATTGCTATTACTTTTTTACCCGAAATCATTTCAATAGCGGCTATTTGCTCACTGAGAGGTTGAATAACATATCCTGGAAATCCATCATATTCCAATCTGGCAGGAGCGTGCTGCAATACCACATAGTCGGGTCTGCCGGCAGCCAAGATCTCAAAACCACCCGGATAAGCCGGATTCATCAGGCTACCTTGCCCCTCTATCACAATGACATCAGGGTTTTCATTTTTCCAGGCCTCATACACCGCATGTTCGATTTCACCCGACACAAAATCATTGATCAGGGAATCCAATACCATAGAGTATTTTGCTCCCTGCATCCATCCTGTCTGACCTGTGCCTATCATTTCAGCTTTTTTGCCGGAGTTTCTGATGCCATGTACAATAATCCAAGCTGTGGTTCTTTTACCCACGGCAGAGTCGGTACCAAGTACTGCCAGTTTCAGGCAATTGACTTCTTCTATTTTTCCTGAGAAAAAATGAAGTTCGTCCCGCTCTGGTGTACGTCGGATATCTCTGATCTTACAGCCTTTTTCACTCGCCAAAAACATCAATTTTTCGTCTTTGTATAAAAAATCATGAAGCCCTGAATCTACGTGAAGGCCATGCTCAACTGCCTGATAGATTGCCTTCCTTGCTGGCTCAGGCAACCTTCCTCCATCAGGAGCCAAACCAATAACAAAGTATTGCACATTTTTCACAGCACGCAACGCTTCCGATAAGTTTAAAAAAACAGGAATTCCATTTTTCTTACCATCCAATACTTCTCCTGCATCTTTACCCACATAAGTGGAATCTATCACTCCCAAAACATTGTAACGCTCCGTAAATCTCACCAGGCCATGAGCAGTTTTACCATTCGGTGTATTAAAAGCCCCTTCACAATATACAAGGGCATTTCCATCAATTACTTTTTTCATTTTCTACTAGTTAATATCGCCACATAACGATCCGGTTCTAAATCTTTTTCTCTATCCATTTCCAATAAGGCTACTAATCCTGCTACGGAAGCAGGAAGTACATGGAGTCCTTCTTTGTCTTTGAGTAATTTTGATGTTTTCAATAACTTCTCGTCACTTACATTATAAGCCCCTCCTTTCGATTGCAAAATGGCATACAAGGCTTCCTCTCCATCGAAGCTATGCCAGTTGATCAACGGCTCATTAACTACTGTTTCTTTGATTTTTTCAGGCACAAGGTCAACACAATGATCCAAACCTTTTTTGAAGGAATAGACAATTGGGTTTTTCTTTGTCGAAGATGAAGCAATCATTAATGGAATCCTTGAAGTTTTTCCCCTTTTATATAAACTCACAAAACCCCGGTAAATCCCGGCAAGCAAAGTACCATTGGAAACAGGTACTGCTATGATTTTGGGTGCATCTCGCAGTTGATCATATATTTCATTAGCTATTTCAGAATAGGCAATAATCTGCAACGGTGTGTTTACACCGCCGGGGTTGGCATCATACCAACCTTCAGATTCTGCTTTAGCAGTAGAATAGTTAACACTGTCTTCGTACAATCCTTTTATCCTGTGTACTTCACATCCATTTCCTTCCATTTCATGGATGCGGGTAGTATGATAGTTTTCTGGTATGTATATAACGCAGCGCAGGCCCGCCAACCCGGCAGCCAAAGCAACAGACGCTCCATAATTTCCACAAGTAGCCACAGTAATGGCATCATACCCCCTTCTCAATGCATCATGACACTGGGCAAAAGCTATCCTGTCTTTTTGGGTGCCTGTGGGGTTACCTCCTTCAAACTTGAGAAAAAGCTGCCTTACTCCTGTCTCTCTTTCTATATTTCTGGCTCGCAGCAGAGCAGTATCGCCAACTTCTATGTTAATGATGTCCTCATAAGATTCTATCCTATCCAAAAGTGAGAGTGATTGATCCTTTACCATCTCACTCAATTTTTTAGACTCCTGAGATATGGAACTTTGAGGTACGTTGGTTTTTTCCTGCTTTTCTTCTTTCATTTTATTTTACTACAAAATACACTCCGCTAAACAACCTTTATTGGTCTTGCTGCTCTTCACCAAGAAACTCACAATCCGAATTGAATAGTAAATTGACATAACTCAAACTGAAATCTTCGGTCAATTCGCCATCTACTTCTTTAATTTCCTCTTCGGTAACTTCTACAGTAATATAATACTTTTCCGATGCAGGTTTTTCTACAAATTCAGCTTCCAGGGCTACTGCTTCGGAATAACGCTCTTTCAATAAATCTGTAATACAGGGCATCAATTCCTCAATAGGAATGGAAGTGGTAGTCATAACCCAAGCACCTTCTTTTTTAAAAGTGGCCACCTTTGAAAAACCTTCGTGTTTAAATGAAACCTGATATTGTCCCTCTTCCATCCACCAGTTGACACTTTTGGCATCTTTATATTTGGCAGTGAACGATTTGGTTACGGCAATCGGTGTTGCCTGATCGGCTCCATAAGCTACTACTCCGAGTAGCATCAGGAAAATAAATATACTTTTCATTTCACATTGTATTTATATCCGTTGAGACGAGACATTCCCGAATGGTCACATGATTTCATGCAAATTCTTTTTAATACTTGGTCAGTGTAATTGATTCCAAAGGTTGACCTATCAGGCAACCCCAACGCAGTAGGAAGAATACAGAGTAACCGCTTTTTCTCTGGCACGCATCAGCCGCATTTTCACTGCACTAGCAGACAGGTTATAGATGTCTTGCAGTTCTACTATGGACTTATTGAGCTGGTATTTCATAATCAAAAGTTGCTGATCCTCATGTGAGATTGTCATAAGTGCTTTTCCGGCTACCTCTTCTTTTATTTTCGCATCTAATTCTCTTTCCTGATCAGTACAATCCGCCAGATTTACCAATGAGTCTATTGGCTCAAAGAATTTACCTTTAGCTTTCCTCTTTTTGTCAGTACAATAGTTGAAGGTAACGGCATAAAGCCAGGTAGAAAATTTTGAATCCCCTTTGAATGTAGAGATTTTTTCCATCACACGCAACATGACATCTTGAGTGAGGTCATTGGCATCATCAGTGTTTTTAGCAAACGACAAACATTTGGCAAAAACAAGCATGTAGTAACGGGAATACAATTCTCCCATTGCGCTATTATCGCCATTTTGAAGGTTTGATACCAGTAGTTCGTCGGTAAGTGTTTGTTGGTTTTGAGTGTTCATCTTTTTGTATAAAACATCATTTTTTGATGATGCTAAATTCAGAAAGATAAAATCCGAATGTAAGAGCTAAAAAGCGTAAAATAAAAAAGCGGTTGTAAAGCGTACTCCTCGTAAGTATCACTTAGTTGCTACGTGATTCTCGTAGGTAGATCTCATAAAACGGTAACCGAGGAAACTCCCGCTTCAGGTTTAACTCGTACTTCGTAGGATAGTCAGGATTGTACAGCACACCAGAGGTGTAGTGAAAGATGGCTTCTTTGTCCAAACCTGTAAGGTTTTAAAAACCTTACAGGTTTCCGTAGCGCTCCCTAAACTACTCCAAATCCCAATCGGTGATGTTGTCAATTTGATTATAAGGGGAATTGTAGTAACTAAAAGGCATGTGTCGCCGACGAACCGACATTGCGAGGCACGAAGCAATCTATGTCTTCCTGATAATAGATTGCTTCATTCTACTACGTTGCATTCGCAATGATGAAGACTCAGGAATCCAAAAAACCTTTTTGGATGGCGTATTTCACAAGTCCGGCTGTGTTTTTTACTCCAAGCTTGTCAAGTAGATTTCTTCGGTGGGTATCTACGGTTCTTACGCTAATGAACAGTTTCTCCGCTATCTCTGGATTGGAGTACTCTTCACTGATCAACACAAGAACTTCTATTTCACGGTCAGTAAGCGGAGTGTCTTCTGTTTTTTTCTTTTTGGTAACAGGATTGGAAATATGATCCAAAAGCTTTGCCGAAACCTGGCTGCTGAAATAGGTATTGCCATTGGCAGCTGTGTGGATGGCATTGATCATTTCTTCTTTACCTGCATTTTTGAGGATATAGCCATTCGCTCCTGCTTCCAGCATTTTGATTATGTAATTTTTATCCCCATGCATGGACAAGGCAAGGATTTTAATGTCAGGATAATCCTTTTTGATTTCAGCAGTCATGTCTATTCCATTGGTCTCTCCCATGTCAATGTCCATCAGTATAATGTCCACTTTCTGCTGTTCCAATAGTTCACGAATTTCTTTCCCACTTCCGACATCCCCTACTACCTCCATGTTGTGCTCCTTGCCGAGCAACTCGGCCAAACCTTCCCTGAACATTTTATGGTCATCTGCTATCAATATATTCATCTGCTCCATAGCTTTTCAATTAAGTGGTATCTCAACGGTGGCAGTCATGCCCCTTCCCGGATGAGAATCTATAATAACTTCTCCCGCCAATGCTTTTGCCCTATTTTCTATGTTCATCAGGCCAATTCCTTTACTAACCAATTCCGGAAGGAACCCTTTTCCATCGTCTTCATACATCAACTGAATATTTAAATCCCGACGAATTACCTGTAATGTTATTTTTTTCGCCTGAGCATATTTCAAAGTATTGTTTATCAATTCCTGACCTATTCGGTACAATGCCAATTCAGTCACTTCATCTAACCGTTCGTGCCAACCGGAATTAATAAAACTAACTTCAATTCCTTTAGTCTCATCAATCTTTTCACAGAGCGTTTCAAGTGCTTCAATTAAACCAAAATCGGAAAGCACCCTGGGCATCAGGTTGTGTGAAATAGACCGCAAATCGTTGGCAGCCTCATCTATCATTTCATAGGATTTCCTGAATTTATCCCCCAGTTCATGACTAATGGTTTCCACATCCCCTTCAATATTGGCAAGATTCATTTTCAAAGTCGATAAAATAGGCCCTATCCCATCATGAATTTCTCTTGCCAGCCTTTTTCTTTCCTGCTCCTGCCCTTCCAATAGTGAATTGAGAGCTGCATGTTTTGCCTCTTTGATAGATGAAATATCTGCTATAGTGACAATCATTCCATTATGGATTTTTCTTCCTCTAAATGTCAGGTATTTCCCATTGTAAAACACTTCTTCTATGTCAAACTGCTTCCGTTTTTTGGTCAGGCAATGATCAACTTTTGTTTTGAGTTCATCAATCTCATCAATTACCTCTAGTATCTTCATTCCTGTCAATTCATCAATGCTGTATTCCAAACCCAACTGTTCCAAAGATTGCGCATTGGCAATAGTTATATTGCCCATTAAGTCTATGGCAATAATGCCATAGGGAGCTTCTTCGATCATTGAAAGCAGAAAGTCGTGGTTATTAATAAGCTCTTTGTCGTAGGTCATTCTTTTTCCAAATACATTACATCAAAGTCTAAAGATAAACCCGGTATAAGATAAAGTCACCAATTTTTAAAGATATAATGTGACCTGCTTTGAAATGAGCGTCTAATACAAAACACCGTGAAGCTTGTTTCATTTAGTAAAAGGAGGAACTCAAACACGGTGATGGTTAATTATATATTTCGTATGTCGAATTTTAAGAAAATATTAGTGCCATTTGATGACAATGCCAGATCCATTGGAGCACTCGAATATGCTGCCATGTTTGCCACTGGCATAGGAGCTAAAATAACAGCCCTTCATTTGGCTGATCCCAAAGACTATCACTCCAAAGAAGAATTTCAGAAAGAATTGGCAGAAATGGTAGATCAGCAACTGCGCCCCACATTGCATGAAATCCAAAAAACCTATAGCGACATCCGAAAAATAGACCTGCAAATCCGGGGCTTGGAAAAAGCAATTCCACAACACATTGTTGAATTTTCAGAGGAAAATGAAATTGATTTCATAGTAATGAAAAGTCATGGCTTGCCAGATACAGATGATTGGGACATGCATCTGAAAAGTACCAATGCCTATAAAGTGGTGTTGGAATCTACCTGTCCCGTGTTCACATTTACTGAAATCCCGATAAAACCTAAAATGAAAAACATTCTGGTTCCATTGGATCTAAGTGAAGGCAGTTTGTACAAAATCCCATTTGCTGCATCTCTTGCTCAGCAATTTGAGGCGACTCTGCATCTTGTCTCTGCATCAGAACACAAAGAAGATCAGGAGGAGCTGCAACATAGGCTGGACCAAGTGAGCAATGAACTGACTGAAAAAGGAATCAAAATCGTCAAAAATGGATTATTCCCCGGCACTTTGCCTGCTGCAATCCAAGCATATACAGAAAAGTCCGGCATTGACCTGGTGATAATTATGAGCCGACCGAGTTTCAAGTGGTCAGATCTATGGGTTTCTCCTAAAGCCAAAAGAATTATTTCTCATTCCAAAGTGCCGGTGGTCAGTATCCGATCAAACAAACCGCTGGAAGTGGATTTGTGATTTCCCATTCACTTATATGTAGAAAAAGAAACTCCTATTCTAGAAACAGGAGTTTCTTTTTCTACAACTAAAAGTTTTTATTCGGTTTCAATATTCAATTTGTACCAGTTAATTCTTCTGGTAAAATACATGGTAGCTCCCAAAATTACTGTTAATCCAATGCTTCCCATAAGAAGGGCATAATCTGCCAATTGCAGTGTTACGAATAGAAAACCATAGATTCCCAGTAATGTTGATACCAAAAGTATGGTCAGTTTTTTTGCATGGAAAATACTCAGGGAGTACAAAGTAATCATAGAAACTATTCCAAGAGCTGAAATTCCATACGCAAAATTGAAATTTGAATGCTCTGTTATAGACACCAAAAGAATATAAAAAATACACAAAGCCAAGCCAACCAACGCATATTGAAATGGATGTATCTTTCGTTTATTCAATATTTCTACCAAGAAAAAAATCAGAAATGTCAGAGCAATGGTCATCACGGCATATTTTGACGATCTCATTGATTTTTGATAATCATCCAGTGGTAAGATAAGATTCACTCCAAAAGCTGAAGCATCCATTTTTTTAGATTGGTCGGTATCTACCCAGGACTGAGGAAAGTTCCTGTTGAGCTGAAGAATAGACCAACGAGCTGAAAATCCATCGTCATTTAGTTCGCGTGAATCGGGCAAGAAATTACCGTCAAAACTTGGTGAATTCCATGCTGATTTCAGTTGTACTTTGGTAGTACTCCCAATCGGTACAAACGACATATTTTGGCTTCCCTGGAGGTCAAGTTGAAAATCGAAATTTACGGATTGATTGATGAGATTTTCAAGGTTTGGCAGGTCAACCGTTATCCCGGAATATATAAGATGGGATATTTTAGATCCGGGTTTTACACTCAGATTTTGATCCCCCCACTTAACTGCTATTTGATTCTTTATACCTCTTAAATCCGATATGCCTATTGTTAAAAATGACTGATCGTATTTTATTTCTTTGAGGTTCGTCTTATCTGGATGTTGGTCAAACAAAAAATTACCCGAAACGGAAAGATTCGATTTATACACTACTACTTCATAAATTCCTCTTCGCAATTTTTCCGGTTCTATTTCACCATCAACTTTTAGGTTTTCCGGAAGTATGTACCAATATCTTGTAGTCGTAATAATCTTTTCATCTTTCTCATATTCGTATATCAAGGGAATTGTCAAAATGGGTCCATTTATTTGCTGCTTTTCGGCCCATTTAGAACTCACTTCTGTAGTAGCCTGACTGTTTAACTGCTCTCGTTCATCAATAATCGAATCAATCATTGAAGCAGGGATCAATAGCAAGAGCATAAGTATGGTGATTGTAATCAGTTTAAGCGTAACTGAATTCTTAATCCAGTTGTTTACTTTCTCAATTGGGGAGTTTTCCATTTTTTAATTAATTTTAATTTAAAAGTACTTTGAATTACAAAGCTTAAGGGTAAAAAATTTTATTTTAAAAGTTGTTCTATTGCATTTATATGTTTTAAAAATGCCTCCCGTCCCTCATCGGTCACAGAATATTTAGTGTTGGGTTTTCTATCCAAAAATTCCTTTTTAGAGACGACATATTTACTCTTATCCAGAGATTTGAGATGGCTGGCAAGGTTTCCATCAGTGACATCCAATAATTCTTTCAAGGTATTAAAATCTAAATATTCGTTTACCACCAGAGCAGACATGATGCCTAGTCTGATTTTATTCTCAAAAGCTTTATTTAAATCTTTTAGTAATTCTTTCACGACTTGTATTTGATCTCCATCACCACTCCATAAGCAATATGCAATACCCCAAACCCAATAGACCAAAACAGCAATCCATAACCAATAAAATGGGTGGCTATTAAGCCTAAAATAATTTCCACAATACCCAAACTACGGATTTCTGTGAGTGTGTATTTGCTTGCATTAACCAAGGCCAAACCATAGAAGATAAGTGTGAGAGGTGCTACTATGCCAATATAGCCTTTCAAAAGAAGCATCAGGCATAGAATGCCTCCTGTTACCAATGGAATACTCAAATTAACAACCAGCCTTTTTGTCTGATGGTCCCAAAGTTTCTGTTTCCTTTTTTTTGTCTCTTTAGTAGTAAAATAGATTCCCGCTCCGATAGAAACCACCAATGTAATAATGGCAATCAATAACAAGCTAATAAGGCTGTCAGTAGTAATTATAGCCTTTCTATATTCAAGGTAGTCCTGATTGGTATATACATTTTGATAGGCCAAATAGGCACCAATCAGGGCGAAAATTCCGGCAGACACTCCTGATAGCCCACTCAAAGAAATAAACCGTGATGACCGATTCATGATATCTTTGATATCTCTCAGGTCTTTTATATATTTTTCCTCACTCATAAAAAGTACTTTGAATTGCAAAGTAATTAAATATTGCGGAGTATTACTATATTACTTGGGATAAAATTTCATCGTTAATATAAAACTCATCTACAGTCATGGCAAAAAAGATACTGTTCCTTATAATATTTCCCTCCATTGTCCATTTTTCTCAAGCTCAAAAATTTGACAAGCAAATCAACACACTAGCGACGCAATACGAAGCAGAAGTCATAGAACTTAGACATTGGTTTCATGAGCATGCCGAGCTGAGCAACAGGGAATTTCAAACCGCAGAAAGAATAGCCAAGGAATTGAAATCTATAGGATACGCCCCTCAAACAGGTATAGCCAAGACTGGAGTGGTTGCTATTCTAAAAGGAGGAAAACCTGGCCCTGTTGTAGCATTGAGAGCAGATATTGACGGACTTCCAGTAAAAGAACGAGGCAATCTCAAATGGGCCTCAAATCAAATGGGAGAATATAACGGTGAACAAGTAGCTGTAATGCATGCTTGTGGCCATGACACACATATCAGCATATTGCTGGGTGTTGCCAAAATGTTATTTAAAATCAAGGATCAAGTACCTGGCACTGTCAAGTTCATCTTCCAACCAGCCGAAGAAGGTGCGCCAGTTGGTGAAGAAGGTGGTGCCAAACTGATGGTGAAAGAAGGTGTTTTGAAAAACCCTGATGTGGATGCCATATTCGGTTTACACATCAGTGCAGATACTCCTGTTGGTGAAATTGAAGTCAGGTCAAAAGGCATCATGGCTGCTGTAAATAGCTTTAGAATTGACATCAAGGGTGTTCAAACTCATGGTTCTGCTCCTTGGTCCGGTGTTGATCCGATAGTTACTGCTGCACAAATGATTAATTCAATTCAAACAATCGTGAGTCGTAATATGAAACTGATAGATGCAGCAGCAGTAGTTACAATAGGCGCCATTCATGGTGGTGTAAGAAGCAATATCATCCCAGAGGACCTTTATATGCTCGGAACCATCAGAACTTTGGATGCCGAAATGAAAACCACGGTTCATCAAAGACTTAGGGAAATTGTAGAGCATGTTGCTAAAGCCAACAATGCAGAAGCCACACTGGAAATTGATGAAGGCTACCCGATTACTTATAACGAACCTGAATTGTACGATCAAATGCTACCCACACTCAATCGCATCGCTGGAGCAGATAATGTAAAGATCATATCGGCAATCACAGGAGCTGAAGATTTTTCATTTTTCCAGGAGAAAGTTCCGGGACTTTATTTCTTTGTTGGCGGATGCCCAAGCGGGAATGACACAAAAAAGGCCGCACCTCACCATACCCCCGATTTTTATGTTGACGACTCTGGCATGTTACTCGGAATGAAAACCATGACTGCTCTAACCCTTGATTATTTAAATAAGAAATAGGTTTTTTTTTGACATTAGTAGCTACACACCGTTTCGCATTTAGCCATAAGATTTATAACAGACCTGTCTGGTTTCTTTCAGAAAGGAAAAGAAAACAACTGTTAACATAGGGTTTTTCGAGATAAACCTGACAGGTCTCAAAACAAATACCTCATCAAAAATTTCCACTTGGTATTCACACCCTAATGGCTCGGATTTATCTATCTATTTCTGGCTGATATCTCAGCAGAATCCTTTTCAGTTGGAAAAAAATCTGTGATAAATACAACTCCCGATTCCTCTTCAATAAAATAAATTACCTTCACTTCTGCTCTGGAAGTTCTTTCGTATAAAACAAAACGATATTCTTTTTTCCTATGTAATAATCGAGGTTCTGGTGCTGCTCTTTTTGCTTGATAAGCTAAACTTTTTGCGGTATCTCTAATTTCATTTGCAATTTCTTCTGCACGACTTAACTCGTAGTTATCATACAGGTAATCCACTATTTCGTAAAAACTAATTTCTGCGGGATCGGTTATGATCACTTCATACTTGCTCTCTTGTTTGCTTTCCACTGCTCAAAACTCCGATTAAATTGATCAAAACTTTTTGTTCTACCTTCGGATATCGCCTTTTCAGATTCATCTGCACGCTTGTTCATTTCATCTTGAATAAGCAAGTCCTTCATATAAGCAAGCACTTTTTCTTGTTGGTTATTTTCTAGTCTAAGCAGATGGCTAATCAATTCCTTATCTATTACCTGATCCATAATAATAACTTTTTACCAAAGTTAACAAATTCCTAATTATTTCAATTTACCCTTCCGTTTCTATTATCCTCATAATGTCACCCACTATATCCAATTTGAGACTCGATATTATGAGGTACTCTTCTTGATTGCAATATTTATACTTTTCCCAATGGCGTGCATTTAGCCTTTTCGGCGCAATGCGTGACTTATTCCAGCATCAAAGTAAGCAACCAACCACTACGATGCTCAATATGCCTGAGAAAGAATAGGATAGCGGGTAAAACTGGATAATCCGGTAGCATTTCTGTTGAATTTACCAATACAGCTCGACTGATACTGCACATCAAAGCTAGGAAAATCGGGATTTATACTTTTCGGCATATCACTACCTTGAAGGAAGAAGAATACAGTCGTTGTGCCGTATTTGGTATAAGGCATCATCTGTCCGTACTGCTCCATCTCCTGCCACAGGGTATCCGAGATACTTACCACATACTTTCGTATGATAGGACCGGTATTATTCTCATTTCTGTAGAAAGCCATTTCCTTAAAGTCACCAGGTAAATCATCCACAGTATCCTGAGAGAAACTTATCCAAAAAATGATGGTAGTAATAGTAGCTATTGCAATAAGGAAGATTCGCTTCATAAAGGACAAATATAGTTGTTGAAGTCTTAAGTGCGTACTTAGCGATAGCATACGTGACTTATTTCAGCATCAGAGTAGGAAACCAACTATCTTACAAGAGGGACAAGTCATGCGTTGCACCAAAAAGCCTAAACTTGGGATATGGGAGTTTTATAGAACTGGACAATATACAGACCTGCCAGGTTTCTTCCAGAAGGGATAGAAAAACAACCGTCAACATCGGGTTTTGCGAGACAAACCTGACAGGTCTTAAAATTTATGCTTCTCAGACTTACAATAAGATAAATAGTAGAAAGCAGGAAACCAACTACCTTATAAGAGAGGCAAGTCACGCATTGCACCAAAAAGCTAAACTTGGACTATGGAAATTTTATAGAGCTGGACAATATACAGACCTGTCAGGTTTCTTCCAGAAAGCACAGAAAAACAACCGTCAACGTCAGCTTTTTTGAGATAAACCTGACAGGTCTTGCCTTCCTGCATAATTCCTAGCTGAACTCATTCTAAGGAATCTATCAGTAGATGTTTGAACTCTTTCTTGTGAACAGATCGATCCAGTGTACCACGGTAGAAGTAGCAAAGTAAGCCCTTCTGAATCCGCCACTAGTCTTAGCGTCTCGCTAAGATCTATAATCAAGAATCAATTCTTGAAATGAGTATAGATAAATCCTTTTCAGTTCGTTATCTATACCAAAATTGTAATGAGTTTTCAGGGTCTTAGCGAGACGCTAAGACCAGAGGGGGATGACAACTCCAAGCAAGGACGCCAGTATTTGAAAAAGTTGCGACCAAAATGACGGTTCATTATAAAATTCTCCTGACTGAAAGATTATGTCCATTGTAGGGGATAGTTACATTTATTGAATTTAGAGTTTTTCATTATTTCTTTCTGCTTCAATCAGTTTCTGCTGTTTTTGTTTCTCCTCTTCAAGGGTTTTGTTTAATTCATACTCAATTTGGCTGTTGTAATGTTCACAAGTCATATAATCCAGAACCATTGTACAACTAGCCAATCGCACTTTGGAACCTTTAGCTGGTTGCGAAAAATAATTATCTGTTAAATGCAAATAATCAATAAATGAATAGAGTTCAACAACCTTACATGGTTCATTGATACTTTTCCAGTACATGCTGTTGTCCTCGCTTCCCAAAAATTCATAGTTTTCATTCAAGGTTTTCTCAAGGTTGTCACGTATACGATAATAGAACTTTCCTACTCCAGATCCGTCCCTTTCAGGGCCAATTCGACTACCGTCAGAAACAATTTCATATGAATCAGAATAAATTAGATCCACACCGTGTCTTGTATTTCTAATCTGAAAAGGTACTTTGGTGAGATTGTCGGCGGATTGGATATTGAAAACGAAACGACCACTCTCTAAGTTTCCTAAAGAGTTCTCATACTTAATAATTCGTTTAAAATCTTGATCGTTGATCCCAGGCCAGAAGCTCAAAAAAAACAATTCGTTCTCGTGTTCTTTGATGAGAGATCGTATTTCCTCATCCGTTCTGTTATCAACGTTACAAGCAGAAATGAGCAGCAGTGTTAAAATAAATATTGGAACGGTAAATTTCATCATAAAGATAATTGCTTCTAACGATTGTATAATGAGCATGCTCATTATCTACCTTTCAAATATAACTGTTATTTTTAATATTTATAGTTGCGATCATTTAGCCTTTTCGGGTCAATGAGTGACTTATCTCCAGCTCCATCACACCTATGTAGTGGTTTCTACCGTTAATAGTTTCCTTATTTCATCTTCTATCAATTTACCTTTGCGCTTGCTCAATGCTCCAAATTGCACCTCAACTTGTGACCTATCGTTCTCTGCTTTGTGGAAATTGATATGATGTGGAGTAACAGTCGCCCAGGGGCTGAGTACTACTATCTCCTTGATGTGTTCTTTCAACACCCTTTCCTTGGCATTTGTTTCAAATGTGAAAGCATAGTCTATGGCTTCATTGGTATCATCATTGTCTTTGGCTTCATCTTTTTGCTTGAGACGAAACAATTTCCGTAGGTAATCTTCTACATTTCTCCTATTCATGACAACACCTCTCTATCCTTAAGTGCCCGAATCAAAAATGGCTGTATGTACGGATCGACATGATAAATTCCGGGAGCCTTTTCCAGAACAATTCCAGACCTTAACATGGCTTGCACCATGCTTTTTACCTGGCCTCCATCCCATCCGCTTATCCGTTGTATTTTATCTTCCGTCAATCGCTTGTGAAGTACAAATTGTGTCAAAACCATACACCAATCTTCATTGAGTTCCTCCAAAACTGATACGGACGGGTAATTTGGTTTTTGAATGATCAGGTCGTTACCCATGGCTTTACTAATATTGGCAAGCCATCCATTGAGTGCTGTTCCCGGATTGCCCTCACAGTAGTTGAAGTAGCTGTTGAAAAGTTGTGCCAGTTGTACTTCATTCAGATCGTCATCGTTGGCATTGAAGTGAATAGACAACCCGCTGGAACGGTGGCGTTTCATTATCAGGTCTTTTAACTCTTCTGCATAAAAAGGGCTGAAATTGATGATTTCAATAAACCTGTCTCCAAACCCGGTCAACTGATTGATCAATTTATAGGCATAGGTATTCATGTTCACCACGAACAATACTTTATTACCATATTCGTCTATGAGTTGTTCTAAATGTCGAACGACTTCAAGGCCACTTTTTGTCCTTTCCCAAAAAAGTTCCAGGTCATTGACAATGACCACACTGCCCACCGGCAATTGATTTAGTATCTGGGAAGTGTCTCCATATTTTTGAGTTGCCTTTCTCAGCGCTTCAGTAAATCCTTCAATTGATATTGTTCCCTGAATCGGTGAAAAAACAGAATATGTCAGACTCTTTTTCAAAAAGCGATGTACTACTTGTTTACCAAAAGCAGTTTTTCCGGAGTTTCTATCTCCTAATAACAATATCCCTCCTCCATGTCCTTGTTGGTATCTTTTTACAGCTTTGCCAAATGCTCTTTCATTAGTAGTTCTGGTAATCCAGAAATCTTTGCTAATACTGGATTTTCCATTGAAAAGTGTGATATAATATGGAGGTAATGATTTGAGTGCTTCTGTCGGCGGATTCACTTTTTCCGAAAGATCAAGCAAACGGCTATTGGTAGAAGTGAGCCCGGATACTTTGTTTAATTTTTTAGCCAAAAGTATCCCTTCACTTCTGCTATAAAAAATTCTGGTAAGCAAGCCTCTGAATATGACTTTTGCCTCATTGGTAATGTAATTCATACCTGAGAGGACTTTTTGTCCCTGATAATTCCTCAAACCGGAAACGAAATCTTCAGCACTTTCCTCTATTTTCATCGAAGAAAGTGGTTCGAAAGCCCTCTCAAATTGACTGTCAGCGTATTTGATATACTCCTCAATTTGATCATTTATCAAAGATTTTTCTTTTTCAATTTTGGCTGTGCAATTTTCTAACACTTCGCTTTTCAATGCTTCATTGTTGTCTGCATCTGCCCCAATGTTCTCAAAGTTAAATTGAGTAAGATTGAGCATATCGCGTATGGAAAAAACAGACCTTTTAAGAAAATCCAAAAGACTATTGAATTTTTCTTCAACTGTGACTTCATACCTGGATTTCAGATAGTACTCCGCCATACTGGCTACTGATATGGAAAGGGTCTCCTGATCTTCTTTGCCTGCATTATGCGAAGAATACACTTCCAATGATTCCGGCATAGACTCTGTAAGCAATATCATTCGTTCCAGGCTTTCATTGAAAAATTCCTGAAGCTCTGTTTCAAAATCTTCATCGAGTTTCAATTTTTCCTGATCGGCAGTACTCTTATTTTTCCGGATGTCTTCTACAACTTTGTCCAATTCCCTGAGGTATTTCTGTCTTACAACCAATCTCAGCTTCTCTCCTAATTGCTCATGTAGTTCTTCTATCCTGTTTTTTGTCGCATTTACTGACAACTCCATCAAAATCATGTTCAAAAGAGTCTTTATTTTCAGATGTGATTCCTCAGGAATGTTGATAATATCGGACAAAACCTTCTTATAGAACTTAGAAGGCCTTCGTTTATGACTAATGATTTTATCGATGTTGATTTTTTGAAGGTCATTGTTCATCTGCTGAAGATTCTTACGAAATTCCAACTGAAGCCTTCCTTCATACAACTGAGACAACTTCTGTTGATTTTGTGTTTCCTTTTCAATTTGCTCGGCTATTTTTAAAAGATTATCTTCGTTCCATTCTATATCCTGCCATATTTTGCGTTCAATCTCATCCAAAAATCCAATAATCGAATTGGTGATCTTACGGAGGTTGTGATAAAAAACCATTTCTTCTTCTTCGAAACGCTTCAGCAACTGTGATAAGAAGATTTGCCTGTTGTGGAACTGATAGTGTCTTGCAGCTTCCTTATAGTTTACAGATTGAGTAATCGGCTGCCCTACAAACCAATGCTTAGCCCGCTTTAACTTTTTGAAAAATTTCAAAGAAGTAGCATCTTCCGGTTTTATATCAAAATCTTCACTGAGATAACTTATCTTAAGCTTCTGAGGATATCTTTTCAGTTCGTCAGAGAGTCTATCCAGATACCAGTTAATGTGTTCGTTAAATCGTTCCAATTGAACAGGAAGAATATTCTCCTTCAACTCTTTTTCGAATAGAGTATTGGTCTTAAAAAACACTTCATTTTTCAGCTTATCAATACCCTTTTTCTTTCTGTAGCTATCAGGAAAACCAACAACCTTTTTTAGTTCCTTTTGAATATACCCCACCCGATCGGTCAATTCATTTAATATTTCAATATGGTTTGTGAAGATGGGCTGAAAAGTCTTTTTATGGAACAACTCCAACACCTTTCTGCCATTCACATCAACCTTTAAAATGTCATCGGCTATTTCAGGATATTTGGACAAAGTAAGCATAGGCAACTCCAACATGCCTGTATCAGCATTTTCTAAGAGGGACTTACTTTTGGCTTTTGATGGTGATATTACCTCCAAATCTTCAAAGTCTTCTGATGCATTGATTGCCAATGCAGTACCTACACCGTCAAGAATACCACTAATCTGATCATAATACTTTTCTAAATTATTGTATTTCTGATCTGGCACGCCAATGATCACAAGATCTGCATCTTTAGATTCTTCTGATATAATGTCTTTTTCTGAAAGGGGATCAATCTCATTGTTTACAATTCTCACTTCAGCTTCAGTGCGGTAATCATCCAGGATAGCAGTAGCAGCTTTATAAATGTTTTCAGCTTCATCATTATCAGGATTGATGATAAGCAAACGAACCTTTGTTCTCTTCCATAAATGAGAATTGCTGATGGGCCTGATCAAATTAAGTGCCAGTGCCAGGTTTCTCCCTGACCCACTCCACCAAATATCTATGGTACTGTGTTGTCCAAACTTTTTCTCCTGGTTGTAATTTAAAAATATTGAATTGTAATGATTGTGTGCAAAACCTTCGATCAAGGCTATGAAACGCTCTTTGCTTCTGGGACTTTTACTCCAACCCATCAATACCGTATTGGGTTCTACTCCTGAAAAACCAAATACCCTGGTAATCTGATCCATACCAGAATAGACATCCCTGCAATACAGCTTATGTTGAAAATATCCTGCATCTTCTTCTTCATTCAGATTAGATTCTGTTTTGGTCAAAATTCGATCGTCGCTTTCTAATAATTCAAATGCAGACAAAATTCCAAATTTGCCAGAGATAGCTTTGCCTATTTCCACCAAATATTGGCGCACTTCGGGACTCCCACTAAACATAATGGTATTGGGACGCCAGTTTCTTTTGTGGAGTTTGTCCTTTTTCAGATTTGTCAATCCTTTTTTCACCAATGAAGCCCAAACACCGCTCCAGGCATCTCCCGAATCCAGCGTTAACTCTTTTCTTTTCAAATACAAAAACAACAATCCTAAAACAAGGATAGCAGCCAACATTGCCACAAAATCAAGCTGGATCATTACCAAAATACAAGCCGTAGCGCCCAACACACTGATCCATCCGGGTATTTTAAGTTCAGGACGAAAATCAGTACTCGTCCATCTCTCGAAGGTGGCACTAATGTTTAAAAAACCATAAGTGGTGATAAAGAAAATAGAAACTACCCTTGCAATTACATCCAATTCTCCTATCAGTATGCCCACCTCCGCTATTAGAAATGTAAGTATAAGTGCATTTCTGGGTTCATTGGTAGCTCCGTACCCTTTGGCAAAAATCCTGGGGGTAATTTTATCAACAGCAGTAGCCTGTAGTATTCTTGGTGCTCCGAGGATACTTCCCAAAGCTGACGAAAGTGTAGCTCCCCAAATTCCGGCTATAACCAGTTCGGGAATCCATGAAATTTCCAAAAGAACATTTGGGTTATTGACAAGTGCATCGCTGTTGACTGTAAAGGCAAAAAATGCTGCCACGCCTATATAAACCACAAAGCCAACCACAATTGCCATGATAGACCCTGCCGGAATAGATTTTTTTGGGTCTTTTAAATCTCCCGACATAGATACTCCGGCTTCAAACCCGGTAACTGCAGGGAAAAATATCCCAAACAATACCATAAGAGGTATGGCAGAGGAAGGAGTGGTCAATGTGGGAGCTACAGGAGCAAAATCATGATTCCCAAAAAATACAGATATCAATGACAATACTATTGCTGTCAGAATAAAATATTGTGTTTTGATAGCAAGCGAAGTACTGATGAAAGTAACAGTTGTTACTGCGAGCAATACTAATGAACCTGTTAATCTGATATTGTTGATGTCACTGGAAAATCCCCAATAGTTTAGAAAACTTTCTGAAAAACCAATAAGATACAAGCTTACACTAAATGATAACCCTACAAATAAGGCTATCCCTAACGTACCGCCTATTGGAAGTCCCAGACTTCTGGAAATCATATAATATGTTCCTCCGGCCTGCACTTTTTTATCCGTTGCGATGGATGACACACTCAGCCCTGTAGTGACAGAAATAATATGTGCCACAACAATAATCCCTATGGTAGCCCAAAGCCCGGCTTCACCAACTATCATTGGAAGCCTGAGGTACATGATAACTCCTAGAATAGTGAGTATTGAGGGAACGAAAACTCCTCCAAATGTTCCAAACTTGTTCTTTTTTACCATATATTGATCGAATTAAATGATAATGTTCTTATTGAGACCATAGAATTACTTAAAAGTCACCGAAAACTCATGATTTTTGTGACCTGTATTCAAAGCTACAGTCTCAATTGAGAATTAAACCATCAAAATAATGATTTATGGACATCTTTAATGCATATAATCAAGCAATTGCTATTTCATTGGTAATTATTGTTTCTTATTGCTTTAATTATATATCTAAAAAAACGAATATACCCAGTGTACTATTACTAATTGCCCTTGGTATCGGTTTCCAAGAATTGCTCAAACGATCAGAGATAGATTTGAGCAACTATGTAATGGCAGCTTTGGAACTGCTAGGGATAGTTGGGCTAATTATGATCGTGCTGGAAGGTTCCTTAGACCTTGAGTTGAAAAAAGAAAAAAAGGCATTACTGATCAAATCCTTTTTTGTGGCTCTATTGTCGTTGTTAGCTACAGCATTTGCCATTGCATACCTTTTTCACACATTTATAGTAGATAATTTTTATACTGCTCTTTTGTATGCCATCCCCCTTTCTATCTTAAGCAGTGCCATTATCATCCCTAGTGTTGCCAATCTAATGGATAGCAAGCGGGAGTTTATGATTTATGAAAGTACATTTTCAGACATCCTTGGCATTATGTTTTTTTATTTTATGATAGGAGGTGCTGAAACAGCCAGTATTTCAGAAGTCGTTACAGATGTATCGGGAAGTATTGTTCTGACAGTGGTTTTGTCCTTGATCCTTAGTTATGCACTGGTTTTACTACTCCAACAACTTCAGTCAAAGGTTAAATTATTTTTTCTTATTTCTGTTTTAGTGCTGCTCTATTCTACTGGTAAATTATTCCACTTGTCATCTCTACTTATCATTATGGTTTTTGGTGTGGTGCTAAACAATTATCAGTTGTTTTTTAGAGGGAAACTTAGAAAATTAATAAGAGAACATGCTCTAAAGGAGATTACAGAAGATTTCCACATGGTGACCATGGAGACTGCCTTTGTTGTCAGGACATTTTTCTTTGTGATTTTCGGAATGACCCTGGATTTTTCAGGAATCACCAACCTGCCTTCAATTTACATTTCACTGGGAATTTTGTTTTCCACTTTTCTTATCCGGTTTATTTTTCTCAAAATCTTTGTAGGCAAAGGTATCTTACCTCAGTTATGGATTGCCCCAAGAGGCTTGGTCACTGTTTTGCTATTCTTTTCCATACCTGTAACCATGCAAAGTGAAGCTTTTAATCCTGCCATACTACTTATGGTAATCCTCGCTTCAAGCTTCATTATGTCAGGCGGATTGATGGCAAAAAAATCAGAAGATGATCCTGAAGTAGATAAATTATCTTTTGAAGACTGGAAACAACTTGATGAAGAGGTCAAGTCTCTGACTTCACATAGAAAGGGTGAAGAACAAAAAATGCAACCATAATTTCCATTGTAAAACAAACAACACCTAAGAAAAAAAGAAATGACAGTTCAGGAATTTATAGAATTCAAGATAATATCCTTCGGCGACTATTTTGTCACTCCACTGCATATCATGCAAATGGTAATATTGATCATTGTAAGTTGGACTATCATATTAATATCAAAGCAAGTTGTCCAAAGACAAATAAACTCGGGTCGTTTTGACAAAGGAAGAGGAAAGGCACTTTTCCAAATATTGAATTACAGCATAATTGTTCTAACTATCATTGCAGGTCTGGATATGGTTGGAGTAAAAATCACACTACTGTTAGCAGGATCAGCAGCTCTACTCGTAGGTGTCGGCCTGGGTTTACAGCAGGTTTTCAATGATATAGTGTCAGGTATTTTACTTCTTTTTGAGGGCACTGTTACCGTTGGTGATATTATAGAACTAAACAATATTGTGGGCAAAGTAGAGAAAATTTCGATTCGTACTTCTAAAATAGAAACCAGAGATGGTATCGTGATCATAGTTCCCAACTCTAAACTAGTCAGTGACAATGTGATCAACTGGTCTCACAACCGATCTGTAACCCGTTTTAGAATAAAAGTTGGAGTAGCCTATGGTTCCGATGTAAGTTTGGTTATGAAGCTATTGAGCGACTCAGCACTGGAACATCCTGAAGTGGTAAGAACACCTGAACCCAAAGCAAGATTTATCGACTTTGGTGAGTCATCTCTGGATTTCGAGTTACTTTTTTATAGCAAAAGAATGTTTGATATAGAATTTGTCAGAAGTGATATCAGAGTAAAAATAGATCAAAAATTCAGAGAAAATAATATAACTATTCCATTTCCACAGAGAGATCTTCATTTTAAAACAAGTGATACATTTTCTATAGATAAGACCAAGTAGTATGATCCTGGCTTCAATCGAAAGCAATCCATTTCTTCTAAAGTTTGTAACAATAGCTCTGGGCATTGTTCTGATCGGACTGCTCCTTCGGATGTTGAGACAAACCCATGTAATTATTTACATTATTACCGGAGTAATTGTAGGCCCTCATGTACTCGGACTAGTATCAGACTCTGAATTGATCAGCTCTTTAGGTTCATTGGGATTGATTCTACTACTCTTTTTTATAGGTATGGAGATTTCCCTAAAAAAACTGGTAGCCAATTGGAAAATCTCTGTCATTGGCACAGTCTTACAGGTTATATTTAGTGTACTGGCGGTATGGCTTATTGGAAAATATTATGACTGGTCGCTGGCAAGGGTGCTTACATTGGGTTTCGTAATCAGCCTGAGCAGCACTGCCGTAATAGTAAAACTACTTCAGGATTCCGGTGAAATTGATCAACCTGTAGGTCAGAATGTTCTGGGAATACTATTAGCCCAGGATGTTTTAATAGTGCCTATGCTCATCATATTGAGCTATGCATCCGGCACACCAACAACTGCTACCGAAGTAATTCTACAAATAGTTGGAGGCGTTCTGATTGCGGCATTGATGGGTTATCTTCTTCACAAAAAAACAATTCGATTACCTTTTCACAAACTAATCAAAAAAGACCATGAACTTCAGGTATTCTTTGCTTTTGGACTGTGTTTTGGATTTTCAGCCATAACAGGTTTCTTTGGATTGTCCACAGCCTTGGGCGCATTTGTAGCAGGAATACTTGTAGCAACAGCAAAATCAACTTCCTGGTTTCACAACAGTCTTTTTTCTTTAAAAGTCATTTTCGTTGCATTGTTTTTTATTTCCGTAGGAATGTTGATCAATGTCCACTTTCTCTGGGACAACCTCTTCGTAATCCTCTCATTGGTAGTCATCATATTACTGGCAAACAACCTGATCAATACCCTGATCATGCGTAGTTTTAAAATGAGCTGGAACGATAGCATATATGCCGGTGCGCTACTTTCCCAAATTGGCGAATTTAGTTTTGTTATAGGCAACCTCGCTTATTTCAATGAGATCATCACCGACTATGGTTACCAGTTGATCATTGCAGTCATTTCCCTCACCCTGCTGCTAAGCCCAATATGGATCAACCTGAGTAAGCGGTTGACAAAACACTCTTTTATTTCAGAAATGCAGAGTAAACGCATTTAAAACATATTATTATCCCCTGACCCCTGCCTCGCCGGGCAGGCGGGGGTTCAGGGGTCTCTTAGATTTGACTGTGATTTTAAAAGATACCGCTACATATGCGGTAAGGAGGGTTTGTGTTTAAATGCATATGCTCTGCTCAGAAATGTCCTGATTTTTTGGTTATAAAAGTGACCTGTTTAGGTTATATCGTCTAAAAAAGAAAAACTAAAGATGATTAAAAATGTAATGTTGTTATTTGGACTAACCTTCACTCTTGTGGTAAATGGACAGGTTGGTCTGGATGAAAACATCAGAAAAAGATCCGAAGCACTTTCTTCAGGATTTGAAGTGTTTGTGGTGGAGGAAAAACTTCATTGTGTAAAATTGTTACCGGAGTTTTACCAACTACGTTTATTCAAACCCGCATGGGACAACCATGACATAAAGACTTTTATTTCTATTTTGGACAAAGCGGATGAAGAAGGTTTGAATCAGGAAGATTATCATTTTAAAAGCATTCAGTATTTTCTAAACAGAAACAACACCTCAGAAGAAAAAGCAGAATTGGACATGCTATTGACTGATGCCTTTCTATTGTATGCCAGCCACTTCCTCAATGGAAAAGTGAACCCCGAAACTGTTGACAGTGAATGGAAGGCGGTAAGAAGAGAAGGAAATGCCCGTGAATTTATGGAAAAAGCTTTGTCTGAAAATAATATTGCCAACGCACTACAAAACCTTCTGCCCGGGCATATCGGATATAATGGGTTGAAAGAGTCTTTAAAAAGATACAAAGAAATTGCCGAAAATGGTGGCTGGGCCAGCATACCAGCAGGAGAAACCATTAAGCCGGGAATGACCGACAGTATCAGGATTCCTTTGCTCATCAAAAGACTGATCGTTACCAATGACCTGACTTCCACTCCTGATGATCAATATACCTATTCAGAAACCATCCAACAGGCAGTTACAAACTATCAAACAAGAAATGGACTGGAGTCTGATGGCAACCTCGGAAAACTCACTGTTGCTTCGCTTAACACTCCTGTAGGTGATTTGATTGACCAAATCAAAATCAATATGGAACGGTACCGATGGATATCTCAGGATCTTGGCGATCATTATGTCATTGTCAATATTGCCGACTACCGTATGGAAGTGTATAAAAACAATCAAATGACATTTAACCAAAAAGTAATAGTGGGTAAACCCTTCCGTAAAACCCCAGTCTTCAGCAGCAAAATGACCTACTTCGTATTGAACCCTTATTGGACTGTGCCTCCTACCATATTGTTCAATGACATCTTACCGGAGTTGCAAAAAAACTCCGGCTATCTGGCGACAAAAAACATACGATTGTTTCAAGGACAAGGGAGTAGTTCCACAGAAGTAGATCCGCTCACTGTTAATTGGTCGAACCTATCTAAAAACAACTTTCCTTATACACTCAGACAAGACCCAGGTGCGACCAATGCTTTGGGAATTGTAAAGTTCATGTTTCCCAATAAATACAATATTTACATACATGATACACCAAGCAAGGAGTTGTTCAATCGGCAAGACAGGGCGTTCAGTTCAGGGTGTATCAGATTGAACAAGCCCATGGAATTTGCAAACTACCTTATTCAAAATGAGCCTGGTTGGAATACTGAAAGAATGACTACAGCACTGAACACTGGCAAAGAACAAACTATAATACTGACTAAACCACTTAATGTACACATTTTATACCTGACAACCTGGTGGCAAGATGGAATGGTGCACTTTAGAAAAGACCTTTATAATCGGGATCAGGCAGTACTGTCTGCATTAAACGAACCCACTCCAATTTTATAACATGAACAAAATATTCCCAATACTATTGTGCTCACTATGGTTAATGAGTACAAATGTCAATGCCTACGGAAATGGGAAAGCAAACTTTTCTATAGAAGTGAATGGAGAAGTAAACCCCTATAAGATATTTTCAATATTTGTTTTGCCAAAAAGCGAAATTTCTATTGGCAGTCAAAGCAGTCTGTTGATTACAAGTAGCGAAGTGAAAGTACTTGCAAGCGAGCCTAAAAACTGGAAACTTATTGCCCCGGAAAAAAACGGCGCTTATAAAGTGAATATAAAGGATCTCAATTCGGAATTCATGCAACTGAATGTACTGGTACTCACACCTATATCCGACAAAAAAGGAGAATACCTCAACAACTACAGAATCGGGCATTACCCATCAAAACCTTTGAATGGCAATGAGATATACAACAAACCAAAAGGATTTTTTGAAGTGACCGAAGAAAATCAGCACCTGTTGCTCACTCCTCATTTCACTCTAAGTCAATTCGTTTGCAAACAGGCAGAGAGCTTTCCCAAATACCTTATTTTAAGAGAATTATTGCTATTGAAATTAGAATACCTTTTGGAAAAAGTCAATCAAAACGGACATGAAGTAGAAACTTTTGGATTCATCAGTGGCTACCGCACCCCGTACTACAACAAACTGATAAACAATGTGCCATACAGCCGTCATGTCTATGGTGGAGCAGCTGACATCTATATAAATCCAAACAATCAGGGTGGCATGGATGACCTTAATGATGATGGCTCCATAGATGAACAAGATGTACAACTATTTTACAACATTGTAGAAGCGGAATTTGGCAAACCTTCTTATGACAAATTCAAAGGAGGCTTAGGCTTTTACAGAAAAAACAACCACCACAATGGTTTCATCCATGTGGATGTTCGGGGCTGGAAGGCAAGGTGGTAGTTTGGCCTTAAAAGTGGATGCTCCACTAAATCCTGATAAATATCCTTTTCCTGTATAGCCAATAACATATATACCATAAAAAGAAAAGTACCAGCATACCTAACATAGCTTTTGCACCCAATTCTCCCATCCAACCAAACAAGGCATTTGAGAAAGGAAGTATTATTTTTCTGATAAGGTTGTTTCCTCCAACATGCGCAAACAAATAGATAAACAATGGATTCATTCCCACAACCGTAAAGAACAATACCCTTCTAAGGTATTTTTTGATATCGATCAACCAATAACAAAGTGCTAATGCCAACAAAGCCCAACCTCCACTGGCAAATACAAACGTGCTCGTCGAGATACGTTTGATAATCGGGGTAAAAGTGCTAAAACCATAACCTATAACCAGTCCAATGATTCCTGAAATAATTAACACCTGCAATTTTTTCTTGTCAGATCGATCACTGATCAATAATTGGCCAGCCAAAACACCCCAAATCGTATGTGCAGCTGTGGGTATTGCATTAAACATTGCCCAATGTCCACGATCCTCAAAACCTGAAATGAGAATATTGAACCAAGCTCCAAAATTTTGACCCGGAGTAAATGCTTCATTGAATCCTTCTAAAGGGAAAAACCTGTACAATCCTTCACTAATCAAAATCAACAGTACCGAAAAAGCTACCTGAAAAACTACTGGTTTTCTAATAATCAAAAAGGCCAGCATATACGTCACTGAGAGCTGCGCCAGCACATTTTGAAATCTAAATACAATTTTTCCGGGACCAATACAGTACAGTGCCCATCCCAGCAGCAAAAGCAAAAGAGATCTCTTGATCGCATGCTTTAGAAGTTGCTCATACGAATCTCCCTTTGCCATTCTTTTGGAAAAAGACAAAGGCATAGATACACCAACTATAAACATGAAAAATGGTTGAATCAAATCCCAAAAATGCAATCCCTCCCATTTTACATGATGTAATTGCTCCGCAAGAACATGAATAAATGTCCCTTCTAATTGTGGTGATCCCAAAACAGAAAACAGGTGAGAAAATTCTGCAATAAGCAAAAACATTGTCAGTCCTCTGTAAAAATCCAGAGAAAGTAATCTTTGTTCACCCAAGCCTGCTTGATTTGCCATGTACTTTATTCTTTAATAGCTTTCGAATCATCCATCAGTTCCATAAACCTTGTCGTAGCTGAACCATTTTTCTTCAGCCGCATCTTCTTTCTTTTCTCTAAACTGCCCCTTATCTCCGGTTTCTTCAATCCAATTGTTAAGAAGGAGACGCATTTTCTCAAGCGTTTTTTTGTAGTTCGGAGAAGCAGCCAGATTGTTTAGTTCATACCTGTCATTTTTGAGATCGTACAATTCTTCCTCTGGCTTGACATCAGCCATATGCAAAGCCTGAGCAGGTGACAAGCTATCTTTTTCATACAAAGACTTTATCGCCTTTAGTGCCGGATTGTGCTCCAAAATCCATCCCGTTTCCTGATAGCCTTTCTCCGGCATATAATTGCGGATATATTTAAAGTCATTGCTTCTTATACACCTGATCCTATCTACCTGATCATCAATCCGATCCCTTGAAGCATAAGCATATTCCCGTTTTTTTGCATTTTGCCCGATAAATGGAACACCGTCCAAATGCTCCGGCACATCAATTCCGGCTATATCAAGGACAGTAGCAGAAATATCCACAGAACTTATCAGGTCGTTACTTTTACTCCCTGTTTTCAATTTATTTGGCCAGCGGACTATCATAGGAACCTGAATACCTCTGTCGTACAGCCAATATTCACCACGGTAATGATCAGCCCCATTGTCAGAAATAAAAATTACCACAGTATTTTCAGCAATTCCTTCATCTTCCAACCTTTGTAATATGTCTCCCACCTGTACATCCATTTTTTCTATCTGCGTAAGGTATCTTGCCCAATCATCCCTTACTACAGGATGATCCGGAACGTATGGCGGTAACACCACACTATCAGGACTTACCTGATGAGTAAATTCAGATCGGAAATAATAAGGTGCACCCGGAGCATATTGCTCCGGATATGTAATTTCATCCGGAGAATCAGCATACCAGTGATTGCCTCTGTGCGTGATAGGTAAAGTAATTTGAGCGAAAAAGGGTTGCCCTTCCTGGCGTGATTTCCAATCTTTACCATCAAACCCAACAGGTTTGTCTTTGGGTATTTTAAAATTGACGTCTGTTTTGCCTGCAAACCCACAACCTACTGCCGTATAATATCCTGCCTTTCTCAAATAGTAGGTAATGGGCATAAAAGGAGAAGGAAGCTCTTTATTTCTCTTTGTCCGGTGATTATGGCCATTGAAACGTATTTGGTGGACACCCAACATCATAGATGTTCTTGAAGTAGAGCATACCGGAGCGGTCGTAAACATCTGATTGTACAATACGCCTTCATTTGCTAACTTATCTAAATTGGGTGTTTTCACTGCCGGATCACCATAGCAACCTAAGTCTGTGCCAATATTTTCAGCCATTATCCACACTATATTGGGACGGCTCTTATCTTCCTCTTGTGAACAACTCTGGAAAATTAAAGCTATCAGAGCTATATAACTTATATAAATCTTAATCATTTAGTAAGGTATTAGGTTTTAAAAATCAGATCGTTTGCTCTAAAAAATAGTGCCATTTTTTAACAAAATTACTTTCATGACAATTTTTAAGAATTTTTTGCACAAAAAAGCTTACACTTTCAGTGTATTAGGTAATTACAAGACCTTAACTACAGATTCGGGAAATGCCACAGTTTTTCCTGACAATTTATGAACAGGAAATTGAGCATCAACATTTCTTAAATATTTCGTCAGAATCATGGACAGTTCTTTTACTTTTTCGGGATGGTCTTTAACCAGATTTTGAGTTTCACCAATGTCATTAGGAATATTAAACAATTCAAAATTCTCATCCAAATGGTAATAAATCAATTTCCAGTCTCCCAAACGTACGGCACTAAATGCACCAATCCCGGGCCCTTTTGGGCCCCAATGATTTGGGAAATGCCAAAACAAAGGCCTCTCATTGGTTTGCCCATCTTTATTGTTAAATAGCAATGGTACGAAGCTCTTACCATCAATATGCTGGGCTGTTTCATATTTCGTAGTACCGGCCATTTCCAGTATAGTGGGAAAGAAATCTTCGATGATCAGATAATTGTCGTTAGATGAGTTGGGCTTTACCATTCCAGGCCATTTTACAATCATTGGCTCCCGAATGCCTCCCTCGTGTATCGACCCTTTGCCACTTGACAATGGTTTATTATGGGTGTGCGCTTTTCCTCCCCTGCCGTGTGCGCTCAACCCTCCATTGTCCGACATAAACAATATAATCGTATTGTCAGCTACATTTCTTTCTTCCAAATAATTCATGATATCCCCAAGGCTCTTGTCCATTCCTTCTACCAATGCCGCATAAATAGCTTCTTTTTCGTCCAATCCCATATCAGCATATTTTTGATAAAACCTGTCGTCTTTCTCTAAGGGTGAATGTACAGCATAGTGGGACATATACAGGAAGAAAGGATTGTCAGAATTGACGGCACTGTCCATCGCAGTTTTGGCTTCCAGTGTCAATGCTTCCGATAAAAAGACATCTTTTCCATGATATTTCTCCAAACCGGGGATGTCCCATACATCCGATCCTCCCCGCCATTTGGCACTGAAATTATTTTTACCCAAATAGCTCCCAGGCCCACCAGCTGCATGGCCTGCTATATTCACATCAAAGCCTATTGCACCTGGATTTTCAGCAGGCGTACCAATCGCTCCAAAATGCGCCTTGCCGGCATGGATAGTAAAGTAACCTGTTTTCTTTAAAAGTAAAGGCAAAGCATCAGCATGTACCGCCAATTCCAATCCAGCATTGGGAGAAATTCCGTTGACATTCCATCGGGGAAACTCCAACTCCTTATGGTTTTGTTCCGCTCTCTGTAGTGCATCTTTATGCAAAGTCCAATTAGTCACCCTATGGCGGGCAGCATTCATCCCGGTCATCAAACTCACTCTGGTGGGAGAACAAACCGGGGTGGCATACGCCTGAGTGAATTTCATCCCTTCTCTGGCTAACCGCTCCATATTAGGCGTTTGATACCTTTCATTAAAAGGAGTCTTTTTATCCCAAAAAGGAACTGAAGTATCCTGCCAGCCCATGTCATCTACTAAAAATAAAATAATATTCGGCTTTGGCTTTACAACTGATTCCTGCTGCTTCTTTGAAGAGCAATTGATTAAAACAAGAGAAAAAAAACAATAGATAATTAAATTCTTCATTAGATTTTTGGTAAAAATTAATCGGTAAAAACCACTTATATACTTTTCTTCCTTAAACGAATTAATGAATCAAGACCGCCTTAAATTCAACTTTTCCGCTGCAAGGCTTATCACAATTAAGGCTGACCATAACGTATAGGTCGCTGTTATCGGTAATCTGAGCTGTCTGATTTATAAATATTTTGCCCTCCTTGATTTCAACAAATTCCTTTAGTGCTTTGTCCTCATTATAAAACAATTCGGCATCTTGTATTTCAAACTCTACCCTTTCTTCAGGTTGGAAATTTAAAACATACTGCCCCGGAACATTCACTTTTCCGGTCAAATGCACTTTGAGTTGCAATTTATTGTTTTGTAAATCTTCTCTATTCCAGGTTGACACACGTTCGGGACGTGCCCATACACGCATACTTTGTTTTTTAGGAGGAGTAAAATCATCCACATAATAAGCCGAAAAAGACCTTACAAGTGGCTCGTCAGCCATTTTTGTAACCATCAGCCTTATTGCGGTGATCTCCACAGAATCAAAATAGTCAATCTTTTTTCTTCCCACAGAAATCCCATTTGTTAAGGTGATCCACTTTCCAGACGTAAAACCTTCAATTTTATATTCACGGATACGTTCGCCATGTTTATAGTCTTCCATTACTATAGCATGGTTTATGACGGCAGGCTTTTCAAATTCAAGCAATATTTCTTTACCCTTCTTATTTTCCACTTTGGCTATTGGCTTGCCAAACCTTCTTTTTATTTCATCCCCAAACTCTTCATAACGCTTAATATCTTCAAGCGGAATGAGGCCTGTCGTATCTGGTGAGGCATTTAAAAGAAATACACTACCATAGCCGACAGACTGGTAATAACATTCCATCAGTTTATCCACAGATTTTCTGGTTTGAGCCTTATTTGGCGACCAAAACCAATAATGGTCATAAAGGGTAGTGTTTGTCTCAAGAGGAGCCCAAACATCTCCATTAGGATTGCCATGTAGTTGGGTAGAAACCCCTGTTTTTAAATCTTCCTTTTTAACTGTATTCCAGGCAGGATAAAATAATTTTCCGGATTCTGTGCCTGGCCAGCGAATAGAAGCATGAGGGCCTTGAAAAACAACAGAGTTTTTAGCATATTTTTCCATAATATCCGAGACATCTATTACACAACTACCATCAAACCACACCTCGTTCATTTCACCATATTTGGTCAATACTTCCGTGAGTTGAGTACGAAACACTTTATTATATGCTTCTTGTTTTGACGGGTCTTTGGTTTTTCCGCCACTACCAATCATTGCTCCCCAGGTTCTGTCGCCCGGATAGATATATACACCCAGGTTCAGCCCATATTTTTTACAAGATTCTGAAAGTTCCTGAAAAACATCCCCGTTCCCATTTTTATAAGGTGTGTTGCGTATGCCATAGTCGGTAGTTTGGGTTTGCCACCAACAGAAGCCCCCGGAATGTTTTGCCACAAAAATTATTTGTTTGGCTCCCCAGGCAATAGCGGCCTCACACCACTGATCCGTGTCCAATTTGATAGGATTGATACGTTCCAATGGAACCGAATTGTCATTTTGCTCTAATTCCGTCCAAGTAGTGGGGGAAAAATGAAGAAACATGATCCGTTCCTGCTCCTGCCATTGATATTGCTCTTCCGAAGGTTTTGGAAGATGGGGACTATTACAAGAATTTAAATAAAGGACAGAGCCCGTTAAAAGCCCAATAATAAAAGATTTTTTCATAACAATGTGTTTGGAAATATTGATCATTCGGACAACCTCACATACACATAATAAGCACCCAGTGAATCCCCTTCTGAAGTATAAAACCAGGTTTGTATATCTGCAAGCCCTTTGTCCAATTCTACACTAACCTCTACTTCGGGGTTCATGTCCATATTCACCTCAACCTCTTTTTCAATTTCATTAACTTTCAATTTCGCCCTGATAATGTCAAACACTTTCCCCCTGGGTTTTGTACCCCATTTCTTTAATTCTATATCGTTGTTTTCACTTTTCACCTCTGGAGGTGATTCGTTTAAGCTCAGTCCACTTTCTTTAGGCCATCGTCTCAACCCGAAAATATACTTGCCGTCTCTGGCTATTTCAACCGGCCACATCCCATTGGATATTTTTCCATCCCGCACTGTCGCCTGTCCAACTACCAGATTTTGATTGTCACTATTATTTCTCCAATACCAATCCTGAGCACTCAACAATGCTTCCGGTTCTTCGGAACTTCCCAATATCAGGCGATGGTATTCATCGTCTTTGGCACTGATTTCTTTCCATATTTCATCATAACTTCCCCTTAAATCACTCACTATTTCAGGATATTTTTCAGACACATCATACTTTTGCCCAAAGTCCGCTTCCATGTCATACAGCTCTTTGCCATTGACCAGTCGCCACTTTTTATCCAATACTACACTTGTTTTCCACTTCACAGGATTAGGAATTCTCTGTTGTTCTACCAACAAACGCCTGTTTTCTAATCCTGATGTTTCACCAAACAATAGCGGCTTTAATGACTTTCCATCAAAAGATACATTCTCATCAACATTCAATTGACACACATCTATCAAAGTTGGCAACAAGTCCGTTACAGAGGTTAGCTCATGATATCCGACGGCATGTTTTATATCCTTTTTTGGCCAGTAAATAAAACATGGCACACGGTGGCCTCCTTCATATACAGAACCTTTTCTCCCCCTCATTCCTGCACTATTATGGTCGGTTGGCATGGTGGTGCCATTGTCTGTCAGGAAAATAAGTATTGTATTTTGGTCTAGCCCGGTTTCTTTCATAAACGCTCTTAGCTTGCCCAAATTCTGATCAATACGTTCGATAGAGGCATAAAAGTTGGCGACATTTTCATCTAATCCTTTTTCCAGGTATTTGTCAGCCCATTCCTGCAATACATTGTTAGGGCCATGTGGCGCACTTGTGGGGATATAGGCAAAAAAAGGTTTATCCTTACTAGATTTCATAAAAGCCATAGCTTCTTCAAAAAACACATCTGAACTAAATCCGGTGTACTTTTGCGGCTGATCATTGTGGAAATAGGTGTCGTTCATCCTGTCATTATCCCAATAATCGGCCATCTGGCTTACTGAACCTGCTTTATGGATAACCGACTTTGTAAATCCCCGATCGGACGGCCTGAACGGGTAACCATCACCAAGATGCCATTTCCCAAATATTCCCGTTGCATATCCATTCTGTGAAAATGCATCTGCCATGGTAAGCTCTGATTTTCTGATCCTTTCACGACCGATAACGGTATGCCACACCCCAACTCTATGGTGGTATTTACCTGTCATCAACTCCGCCCTAGTGGGGGAGCAAGTAGGACTCACATGGAAATTTTCCAACTTAATGGATTCATCATGCAACTTGTCCATATTGGGTGTTTCAATATAGGGATTGCCATGTGCTGCAATATCACCATATCCCTGATCGTCAGTCATAACAACGATAATATTGGGTGGTTTTATATTTTTGTCCTGACAGGAAAAAATACTCAACCCTATTATTGCAAATGCAAGACAGCACTTGACCACATTTTTGTTGCTCATTACCTGATTATATTTTATAAATTGATATTTCTTTTATGATTGGTTTTAATGTGTTTTCTACCACCACCAGTCTAACTGAAGATACTTCTATTTCATCAAATGTAGCGATAAATTTATGCCCAATACTCTGTCCTTTGGCCAGCACCTCCCAGCCCATAGCGGATTTACCTTCCACTACAAATTCCCTGATCCTTTCTCCTTTTTCTATATCTTCTGAAATAACAAGCTGGTTGATTTCCTGTTTTCCATCAAGCTTAAGCACAACTGTATTGCCCGATCCTTGGGTTTGAGCTATAGGATTAGAAAATCGCTTTTTGATTTCATCCCCAAATTGTTTCAGTCGTTTTACATCAGGTTCAGGCATAAGACCAGTGGGATCTGGTGTTAATCCCAGAATCAAAGTTGAATTGCGGCCTACTGACTTGTAATACATATCTACGAGGTTTTCTGTAGGGAAAATATGTTCCTCATCGCCGGGTTCCCAAAACCATTCGTGCCTGCCATTGTAGCCCCTCAGCGGAGCATCAGACATTGCCGGCACCCAATATTTACCATCAGGATCCCCATGCTTTAGTAACTTAAACCCGTCTTTGGCTATATCCTCTTTAGCACTACTGCCAGCCCCTGTCGCTGGATAAGGAAATGTGGCCCAACATGGATAACTTACTGTACCACTTTCCGAACCTCCCCATCTGGCTTCTGCCAATTGACCATTGTGGTAAAAAAGGCAATTGGGCTGGTATTTGCGCACTATAGGCAACACATCGGGTGCGCCATTGTCGGGGTGGTCGGCACCTCCATCGAACCAGATTTCGAACAACTCTCCATAATTAGTACAGATTTCTTTCACCATACCTTCCACCATCTTATTGTACCATTTTTGACGGTTTTCTCTAAAATCCCCCTCTCCATTTACCTTAAAGTCATGAACTCCCATAAAGGAATTCCAGCGAATGCCCAAATAGATGCCTGGCTTGATGCCATACTTCCTGCATGATGCCGCAAAGTCACCAACTATGTCACTTTTGCCATCTTTCCAGTTGACTGCTTTCAGGCTGTAGGGGTTTACTTCCGACTGGTATAAGGCAAAGCCCGTTTCGTGTGTGGCGGTAAGGATGGCAAACTTTGCTCCGGCATCTCTGGCAGCTTTTACCCATTGGTCTGTATCCAGCTTTTCGGGATTGAAAATCTGATAGTCTGGGATAGGGTCTATCCGATTTCCTCCCTGACCATATTTCTTTCCATCAAAGACATGAAGGTCATAATGAAATACTACGCCCAATTCAGCTTCTTGCCAGGCTAATTGACGGGCATTTGGCAAAGGAAATTTATTGTCTTTAAAAGGAATGAAAATGCTATATGACTCGTCTCCTTTTTTTACTGCCAGTGATAATACTTTGGGTTTGCCGTTTTCAGTATATACAAATGGCCTTTCGAGCCTGTCGGGTTTCAGTTCAGTACCATCCTTCATCATTACAGATTTCAACATCAAGACATGTTCATTGGCCTTTTTCCAGTTGATGCCATCAGCAGAACTTACCAATCCTATAAAAGTATGTGCGTGAAAAACACCATAAAAAAGTTTTCTTGATGGATCATACCAAATAGACATGTCTTCAGTATCCATATAGTCGATCACAGGCTTTTTCTGCATTTGAAATGGCCCTGTAGGAGAATCAGAAACAGCTATAGCCTGATTGCGCACAAATCCTGTAGCATTGGGTTTATCCCCTTTCACAATTAGATAATACTTCCCATCTTTTCCTCTATCAACCGCCGGGTTCACTGTGAGTGTGGTAATAGGCTCTGACGGTTCGATCAGGGGTTGATCCATTCTTGTCCATGGACCGTTGATCGAACTGGAAACCGCCACTCCTGTACGCTGGTTAGGCCGGAGTATCTTCCAATTAGGGTGGCTATACCCTGTATGAGCCGTCTCAATCAATTCATCATTGGTAAGGGGCTTGTCTCCCAAATTGGTGGAAATATAGTAGAGATAATACTTGCCATCGAAATATTTGATTTTGGGATTGTGCGCTGTAATAGCATCCCAGTTTCCTTCACCCCTCCCCTCAAGGACTGTTTCTTTGTATTTCCATGGTCCGGCCGGACTTTTGGAAGTGGCATGAGCTACTTCTGAGTGGGTCAGCCAGCCTGTAAATTTGTATTCCTTTTTCCAACGGGAATAGAACATGTGATATTTACCGTCATTGCCTTTGATAATGGACGTACCCCAATTGTAATAGCCTTCTGTTTTGAATATATTATCCTCCGAGATTTCAGAAACTTTATCAAAAAGATACAGATCGTCAACCCCGGATTGAGCAAAAGTTATTTGTGACAATAAGAATATTAATAATATCAAGTGGTTTTTCATAATGGAATGGTTTCTACAAATTGTATTTTAGATAAATTCTGTTTCAAATATCAATTTAAAAATATGGCTATAAAAAAACCTGAACAAATGCCAGGCCTTTTTATATAACCATTATTTAAGTGTTTATTCTCCATCAAACGAGACAGTCCAATCACGCTGTGTGCCATCTGCAGAAAAAAGCCTGTATTGATAAGGACCTGCGGAAAAGTCATCTAAAAAACCAGCTATGGGAGCACTTCCAATTGGTTCAATCTTTTGGGCCCGGTGATTGAATATGATCCCCACGTTTGTAAGATCTGTACCTGACGGAACCAGAATAGAAGCTGTTGCTGCCAAGCTATCAATAGTAGTAGTTGTAGTTAGAATATTCCTTCGAATACCAGTAGTTGTCACTCCGTCAGTGTAATATTCCTGCAATTCATGTTCTTCTTCTGTAATTGTAAACACCTGCACATTGGTCAAATAGGCATGATCTCCAAATTGCCCCTTATCTAAATCAATTCTCGGGTCACAAGCCAGCAAAAAGACGGCTATCACCATGATTGATATAATTAATAAATTTTTCATAATATTCATATTTTTAGATTAAAACCACCCCGGATTTTGTTTCAGGGTAACATTTGATTGATTGTACAGGTCAATTTCACCAGATGGAATTGCTTGCAAATAATCTCTATTGCCATCAATCATAAAACCTGTTCCGCCAGCCTGAAACTGTGTAGATTGGAAGTAAGGATTAATAAAACCATCCGTATCCATGCCCACATTTGATCCTGGAGTAAGTGTCAAATCTGTTCCTGTCCATCCATCGGCTGCCAACTGGCCAGGGTCATTAAAATAGTCTAAAAATTCCTGCAGTATTGCACCTTTTGGTTTGTACCCGTTTGCAGCTTCATCATAAAGTGCCCATCGTTTCAGATCGTCCAGTCTGAAGCCTTCCAAGGCCAATTCCACAGTCCGTTCTCTTCTAATTTCATTCACGATATTGGTTTCTGTTGGGTCAAAACCAGTAGCAGCGTCATATGCTACAGACCAACCATTGACAGCACTCAAACTCATAGGAGTCATTCCTACTCTGCCACGCAAAACATTGACTGTTTGATCCAAGTCTGACTGGTCAATAGTACCCAAAATAGCCTTGGCTTCTGCATATGCCAGCAACCCTTCAGCATACCTGACCAATATATCATCAGCTTCTCCAAGCCTATACCTGGTAACATCGAAAACAGCCCCCTTCCATCGCCTATATCCAGTGGAAGTAAACTCGTTAGCAACAGTATTATTAACCAATGGATATCTTAAATCAAGATCTCCCTGTTGAGCTCTTCCAGGCAATCCCGTCATTGGCCCCCTGTCTGGTGTCCAGATTGTCTGCCTAAAACGTGGATCCAGATTTTGACCTTTCTCGTTCAAAGTGGTCATAGGTCTGGCACTTAACTCTTGCGGAATACCATCGGCATCAAGGTAGGCATTAACTAATCGATCCGTAATAGAAGCTCCGATATCAGTAATATTATCATAAAAATTATGGCTATTATCCAATAGCGTTGCATCATATACCCTATAAAAAAATACCCCAGCAGTAGATTCTCCATTGGTCTGTATAAAAAGCTGGTTATAAGGTTCATTGAATATACCCCCTGACATGAAAATATTGTTGCCCTGATGGTCAATGAGTTCCTGAACTGCCGATGCTATCATTTGTAAAAACTCCGTTCCATTTTCACCTGTTACTGCAAAAGGACTTCCTGATTGGCTATGGTATCTTTCCCAGGTTCCTTCATACAACGCCACCCGGGATTTCATTACAATTGCCGTTTCTTTATTAACCCTTCCTGCTCCAGCTGCCGACATTCCTTTCCATGACAAATTCAAGATAGCAGAATCCAGATCAGCGATGATTTTTTTGGCCATTTCATTCCTTGAATCCCTGACAGCATAAAGCTCTTCATCATCTACATTTAATGGACGATCAATATATGGAACCCCACCAAAGACCTTCAAAAGCTCAAAATACTGCCATGCCCTGAAAAAATAACCTTCACCAATATACTGATTGGCTACAATATCCCTGCTATCTACCCGATCGTAGTTGGCCAAAAAGTAATTTATACTTCTTATACGATCATATTGTGTATTCCAGGTATCAGAAGTTACACTTGATTGCCCACTCGCCCCTATCCTGTTTAATGAACTGGTAATATTAGCATTGTTTATTAACACATCTGATCCCAGATCCAAAAAAGCATTTAAACTCCCTTGTCTGCCTCCCTGATAGTCATACCTTCTAAGTGCTTCATCATAAAATCCATTGACGTATGTCTTTAAATCTGTAGAAGTATTAAAAAAAGCATCTTCACTTAAATCATCCAGAGGCACTTTGTCAAGAAAATCATCATGACAAGATGAAAGCACCGTCATTATTATTATTGATATTGTTATATTTAAAATCCTTTTCATAATCCTTAATTTATAGTCCTACATTCAAACCAAATGAAATGATCCTTTGAGGCGGGTAACCCTGACCATTTGAACCACCTATTAATTGAGGGTCGTATTTGATAAAAGAATTATAATAGATGAACCCCAAATTCTCTGCACTGGCATATACATATACATTACTCAACTTAACCTTGTCAAGCAAACCATGCGGCAAACTGTAGCCCAACCGAATATTTCGTATCCTTAAATGGGCAAGATCTAAAGCATACTGATCATTTGAATTGCTTCTGTTTTTGTTGTTCAACATATTTCTTGGAAAAAATGCATCTGTGTTGTCTGGTCTCCAGGCACCAAGGTCTTCATGCTCCTGATACCAGGGGGCAAACCATTGAGAACCACTAATACCAAATACATACTGTGAAGATGAATATTTTTTCCACTGACCTATCCCATCCAAAATCACAGATACGTCAAACCCATTCCATTCTGCTCCCAATGTAAATCCATATCTTTTTCGTGGATAGTTAAATCCGTCTTTCACACGGTCTCCTTCGGCATACCATACCCCCCCTTCGCCTGTATTTATTTGCCCATCGCCATTCAGGTCTTTGAGTGCCAAATCTCCAGAATAATACCATGCTCCTCCCTGAGACACATTGTCATACAAAGCCTGATCATCCTGCATGATACCATTCGATTGATAGAAAAAATTTTGTCCGAAAATTTCTCCCGGAATCCATTGGTTACTCCTGGATCCAGTACCATTATGTTCGTATTCCACCACATAACCTATGTAGTCACTAAGCCTAAACTGAACACTGTATTTGAAGGGTTTTCCCATGATTTCCATAGGCTGGTCTCGCCACTTCAACGAAAGCTCCCAGCCTCTGGTCTCAGATACCGCATTGTTGGATAATGGCACGGCCGTCCCCAATACTTCCGGTAGGGGGTTGGCGGGACCAAATTGATCTCTAACTGTTCGTTGATACCAGTCATAGTTCATTTCCAACCTATTGTTCAATGCATTGACATCTATGCCTACACCTATTGTCCTTGGCTTTGCCCAGGTAAGCTGGCTGTTAACCAAATTTGGCAACCCTGCCTGTGTCACAAAGCTTCCATCCAGAATGATTTCAGATGAGTTTGTAATAGGAATCGATGGTTGACTCAGGTAATATTCAAAATCGTCAATCTCATTATTTCCATTTAAATCAACGTTTAAATTTCCCGAATTGGCCCAAGACCCCCTGATCTTAAAACCTGATACTACTTCAGGTACTGGCCAAAAAGACTCTTCAGAAACATTCCAAGCTGCTGACAAAGAAGGAAAAAAGCCCCACCGTTTATTGGCTGCAAACCTTGAGGTGGCATCCCTACGACCATTAAACTCAATAAAGTACTTTTCATCATAGTTATAAGAAAAACGACCGAACACCCCTCTGGTGGACCAATCCAACAATCTGTCTGATCCATTAAATAAGTTAGCTGCAGTACTTACAGTAGGCACACCATCCGAAAAGAAATCCCTGGCCTCAACATTTAACTGAATCAAGTCATTCTGTTCTTCCTGATAGCCGACAAGCGCATAAAAGTTATGTACGCTATTGATGGTTTTTGTATATGAGGTGTGCAAGTCAATTGTATGGTAATTGGTGTTTTGCATCCTTCGAATAATACTGGAAACAGTAGCGGTTCGTTGAGTAGGGGATTGTGTTCCATTTGGTAATATTTGATTCAAAACAAACTGGGTTTTTTCATAATTATTGGCATTATACCTCCATGTGTATTTTCCATTGATTTCCCATCCATCTAAGGGCTTTATACTCAATCCACCAGTCCATGTAAGGTCGTCCCTTACAACAGACTCTGAACCTGAATTTCCATTAAAATTTGGGGCATTGTTGAACCTGTAATAAGTATCATTTGGTGAGGTTGTTGGCCAAATCTGGAACGATCTGGCCAAAGCATCCCATATAGTGCCATAAGCACGCCCATTACCGCTATAGTTAGGCCCCCTTTCATTGGTTCTCACATAGTTGGCACTTGTGCTCAATTCCATCCACTTCGTGATATCAGAGCTAACCTTGACCAAGGCTGAATATCTGTCTTTAAAATCTGATACCCCTTTGAAAATACCATTTGTACCATTGAAACCAAGACCTACATAGTAGTTGGCATTGTTACCACCCCCTGAAAAATTTAAATTTTGCTGCTGGCTTGGCACCACTTTTTTCAAAGCCTCATCAAACCAATCCACATTACCAAATGCTTGTTGATGCCCTCCCCACTGAGTTGGGGTAAAAGCATATGTGCCATATGGAACTTCATCAGGGTTTAACCCATCAAAAACAGGATTGCTATAATCACCAGCAGCATAAGCCTTCATTCGTTCCACTTGCAACTCACTGAAAAATCCAGATGTACCACCTCCCGGCTGATTCCTAAAGGCTTCATTGATACGTCCGGCCCAAACATAATTGTCCATCATATCGGGAGTATTAGTAGGGCTGCCAAATCGATAATTAGATGAATAATTGATCTTCATTGTTTCATTTCTCCCTCCACTTTTGGTAGTAATCATAATGATACCAAATGGCGCACGAGATCCATATATTGCAGAGGCAGCTCCATCTTTTAGCACAGAAACTGATTCCACATCGTTCGGGTTAATGTCAGCTATGTCTCTTTCTATCCCATCGACAAGGATCAAAGGCGAGGCAGAAGTTCCAAAGCCTGTAAACCCCCTGATATTCAGGTTAAGCTTGGCTTCAGGAGCACCACTTGGTGCCTGCACATTCAACCCTGCAACCAACCCCTGCAAACCATCAGCTATTGACCTGAGAGGTCTGTCTTGAAGGATTTTTCCTCCTACCTGATCGACTGCTGCCGTTAAATGTGATTTCTTAACTTCACCATAACCTACCACAACCACTTCTTCCAACTGAGCAGCATCAGGTACCATCTGAATATCAATAGTACTTCTACCAGCTATTGGTACCTCTTGTGTCTTGTAGCCAACAAAAGAAAAAGTCAATATAGCTTCTTCTGATACTGATAACTTGTAATTACCATCAAGATCTGTATTGATCCCTGTAGCAGTGCCTTTTACCACCACGGATGCACCGGGTAACCCTTCACCATTTTCATCAGTGATTTTACCCGAGATATCTACATCTGCCAATTCCACTATTCTAACATGATCAGATGAAGATTCCAGGTTAAACTTCTTTACTGAAATGGTATTGTTGACACGTTTGAATTGAAGTTCCTTTTTGTAAGACAGGTTTTTAAGAATTCCCTCCAGTGATTCGTTTTTTGCATTTAAAGATATGCCTTTAATCTTGCTTACTTTTTTATCATCAAACAGGAAGTTGAATCCCGTTTTTTTATTTAAAGAATTAAAAACCTCATCTATGCTTGCGTCCTCCCACTGAACGGACAGATAGATATCTCGCATGTACTGTGCATTGCTTCCACTTGCCAGCAGCATGGTACAAATCAGGCACTGTATGTGAATTACTATAAGTGTAATCCGGCTCACGATTTTGATTTTTTTTAGTAAATTTACATTCATAATCTAATAAGTTTTTTGATAGTGTTTTATTGAAAACTTAGGTTAATGCTTCGAAGAAATGGATGGTCTGCAAACTGATCCAATGACTCGAAGCATTTTTTTAGCTTGTATCATAATTGCATATAGGTTTGTTAAAATTCATTTTGAATATGTTTTAGTTTGCGATAAGCTTTTTTGTGATCGTTACCTGCTTTCCTGATATTTTAAAGTCAAATTCAGCATTGTGGCTCAAAATCTCCAATACTGCATTCAAAGGTTCATTTTCGAAGCTTCCTGAAAAAGATTGAGTTAAATCAATATCAGAACCTGCAACAACCTCGATTGCATACCATTTTTCAATTTCATGGAAAATAGATTTCAAAGGACGATTTTTAAACTTCAATACCCATGAAGTCCAGGCTGTTAACTCATCAGGGTTGAAACCCGTTTTATGTGCAGTTTTTTTATCGAAATCAATCACCGTTATTTGATTAGGCCGTAATTGATGATCAAGTATCACTCCTGATTTTTCATCTCCTGTTACCTGTACTTTTCCTTCGACCACCCCAACCCTGAGTTCACCCTCTTCCGGATAAGCCCTGACATCAAATGATGTTCCCAAAACTTTTGTTCGTATTCCTTTTGAAATTACGATAAAGGGTTTGGATTCGTCTCTTTCTACTTCGAAAAATGCTTCTCCTTCCAGATAAACTATTCTTATAGAATCTGAAAAGTACTCAGGATAACGCAATGATGTTTCAGAATTAAGTTTGACTTTCGTTCCATCACTAAGCAAAATAGTAGTCTTCATCCCTCGCGGATTGTTTTTTTCAATCATGGCTACCTTGCCGGAAACTACTTTCTCAGGCTGATAAGAGGCAAAATACCAAAAACAAAAAACTGTTGAGAAAGCCATAAGGATAACAGCTACATACCTTAGGAAGGGAGTGAAAAAAGATTGTTTGCCAAAGAGCTTACTTTTTTGATCCCTTTGCCTCGTTCTTACAATGTTTTCAAAAGCATCCACTAACTCTTTTTCGGTTGGACGTTCTTTCTCATCGTACTGGATATGGGTTAATATGTATCGGGCCAGTTGGACTTCCTCATACTTATGCGTATTTTGAGACAACCATTTATCCCAAAATTGATCGGTTTGATCATGGCCTTCCTTCACCCAGCTTACAAAGTAGTCATCCTCAATAAAATCCCAGACCGTATAATTTTCGTATTTCATATTCTCCAAGACATCTCAATGGTCTTCACAAGTAAAGAGTATGACCATTAACAGAGTATCCCATCTGACAGAATATTTTTTTCCAAAGAAGATTCATAATCAACTTTAAACTCAGGCGTTGAGTCGTTGTGTGTCGGCTACTGGCAAGAGCTTTTTTATAAAAAGAAGCTCAACAGGAAAGCGAAAAGAAGCGATATTGCAACATTCTGACGTAACGTATCCAAAGCACGCTTAATCAATTTAGCAACCGTATTCTTATGCTGAATTTCCATTACATCTGCAATCTCATCATAGGTAAGCCCATCATAATAATAATGAAGGATCACCTGTCTTTGCTTTGGGGAAAGGTTATTCAACCCTAGTTTTACCTTCGAAATTTTTTCCTTTATATTCTCCTGATGGATCAAATGAGATTCCATACTTATTTCGATTGAAAATCCATCAAACAGCTCATTAAGTTCGCTTTCTCTGTACTTTTTATTCTTTTTAATTTTGTACATCAACTCCCTGTAGAGTGCTTTAAAAAGGTAAGATTTGATAGAATGTATGGTTTGCGAAGAATCCTTTTTTTTGCCAATTGAGATGAATATATCCTGAATACAATCCTTTATCAATTCCCGGTCCTTAGAATACTGAAATCCAAACCGGTAAAGGTGCTGAATGTTTTGATTGTAGATATGGCCAAGTGCCTTTTGATCACCATTTCGCAATGCAGTCCAGAGTTCAGCATCAGAAAAAGCAGAAAAGCGATCACTCATTTTTATCACAGGGTTTTCCTGCCTTTCACCCGATTGATATGAATGTTTGTAAACTTCCACTTTTCTCCAAAGTATTTTCTAACCTGAAATTCTAACCATGACTCTATGCTATTATAGAGGAATAGAATTACATAAGTATCCCATTTTGCGATTCTTTTTTTATTTATTACACTCAATGAACCTTGCCGTTGACATTGCTATAAAACAAACAGTACGCCTAGCGCTTAGCGCATTGCGCAGTTGTGATTGGCTTTCAATGATTAGATTGCAACAGTATGATCCCGAGTGGATCTCCTATTTCACACGTTGTGATTGGCTTTCAATGATTAGATTGCAACAGTACCAGCAGACTAAGAATATCGACCGAACCCGTTGTGATTGGCTTTCAATGATTAGATTGCAACAGTAATTAATCCCGGTATAAGACAATGGCAGGGGTTGTGATTGGCTTTCAATGATTAGATTGCAACAGTTTTGCACTATGTTTATAAGTAAAGCGGCTCGTTGTGATTGGCTTTCAATGATTAGATTGCAACAGTAAGTACGTGGTTGTACATACCCCTGCCACTGTTGTGATTGGCTTTCAATGATTAGATTGCAACAGTTGTAGTTTCTCAGGTGGTGGCTGAAGCTGGGGTTGTGATTGGCTTTCAATGATTAGATTGCAACAGTTCCAAGGGGCAATGGTAGAAGTAGGTATGCGTTGTGATTGGCTTTCAATGATTAGATTGCAACAGTTGTCTGTTAAATTCTATACTGGATTGTTGGGTTGTGATTGGCTTTCAATGATTAGATTGCAACAGTTGTAATCATCCTGAATTGAACGATCTGTACGTTGTGATTGGCTTTCAATGATTAGATTGCAACAGTGAAGATGTGCCGACTGGCTATCCAGCTCCTGTTGTGATTGGCTTTCAATGATTAGATTGCAACAGTAAGGCGTAGCGTGTAGTTTGGGGAACCTTCGTTGTGATTGGCTTTCAATGATTAGATTGCAACAGTAGCACATTGCCAATGGCTTGCACGAGTCCGGTTGTGATTGGCTTTCAATGATTAGATTGCAACAGTTATTATAGCATTGTTTACAATGAGCGATGAGTTGTGATTGGCTTTCAATGATTAGATTGCAACAGTCATCTACTTTTGGGATTGCCAGAAGCTGGAGTTGTGATTGGCTTTCAATGATTAGATTGCAACAGTAATGATGTTGTAGTAGAATTTTATTGGGATGTTGTGATTGGCTTTCAATGATTAGATTGCAACAGTCTGCTGAACCATTAACAAATGGTCTAATTCGTTGTGATTGGCTTTCAATGATTAGATTGCAACAGTCATAGACTGTGGCGACCAATCTATAAGTTTGTTGTGATTGGCTTTCAATGATTAGATTGCAACAGTAAGAAAAAGTTCTATTTGAACCCTCCAATCGTTGTGATTGGCTTTCAATGATTAGATTGCAACAGTGTATCAATCATAATAAGTGGCCATTTGGCCGTTGTGATTGGCTTTCAATGATTAGATTGCAACAGTTTGTGGATTCTATTTGCTACGCTATAGCAAGTTGTGATTGGCTTTCAATGATTAGATTGCAACAGTTTATTTAAGTGTGATTGTCATATCGACATAGTTGTGATTGGCTTTCAATGATTAGATTGCAACAGTCAAATAATAATTGTTCTATAGTCATGACGTGTTGTGATTGGCTTTCAATGATTAGATTGCAACAGTAACAGACCCAGCTTATCAGGCCATGTGGGGTTGTGATTGGCTTTCAATGATTAGATTGCAACAGTCTCCAAAAAAAATGCAAGGAGGAAGAAAAGTTGTGATTGGCTTTCAATGATTAGATTGCAACAGTGAAAACAAAGATATATCTGCTGTGTATGTGTTGTGATTGGCTTTCAATGATTAGATTGCAACAGTGTTCAATATGTCATGGAGCAATACTGTGATGTTGTGATTGGCTTTCAATGATTAGATTGCAACAGTACACCTTAGTACAAGAAGCTGATATACAGCAATTTAATCGCTCAAAACCCTGAAAGATTTTAAACACTTTCAGGGTTTTTGCTTTAAAACAACTCCAATTGCTGTACCGGTTCAGGTATTTTTTCCGCCTTGGCGGATATGAAAACCTCCATCATGCCAAACTGTTTGTCTGTGACCCGGATAATACCTACTTTGCCTTTAGGCGGCAAATTGATTTTTACCCGCTTCATATGTACCTGAGCATTTTCCATACTGGGACAATGACGCAGGAATATCGAAAACTGAAATCTGGTGAAACCATCTTTTTCCAGCACATCTACAAACCTGCGGTAGTTGCGTGTATCTGCCTTGGTTTCGGTAGGCAGGTCGAAAAATACCATGACCCACATGACTCTGTATTGGTTAAGCCGCTGCAAACTCACAGCCCTGGAAATTTGATTGACTTCAATTCCCGGGCATAGCACTTGTACAGGCTACTGGTGGTTTCCTGTGCAGCAAGCATCAGAGGGCTTACCTGCCCGTTAATCCGCACATCAAGCACGGGTATCTGGAGCAGTTGTTGCTTGATGGCTGGCGTGAGTTCGTCGTAATCATCCAGTGACCTTACCAATTCCAGTACCAACTCATCAACTATGGGTCGGTAAGGCTCCATGACATCATCTGCCAGGCAGTAGGCATTGTACTTGTTTCTGTGGTGATAACCGAATGTGGGCATCAACCCACTCCCGATCAGAGAACGGGCAATCACTGCCCTCAATATGGCATAGCCATAATTCAGCATATTGTTGGGAGCTCCTTCGAAGCGTCCTCTTTTAAAATCCCGTAAGTGGTCTTCAAAGAGCCGCTTCCAGTAAAAGGCAGCAGCTCTGGCCTCAAAGTTGTCCGGGTCTCCCGGTGCGGTTTTGGCAGCCCAGCGTTCCATGTTGTCAGTTGCCAACCCATTTTGCCGGAGTAGTGCCGCCTGGTTGAGTATTTTGGCTTTTACGGTCTGCTGCCACAATCGTGCCTTTTGTGCAGCAGTAGCTTCCATCTGGGTGCGAAAGTGTTCCTGCTGGGTACTATGGGCGTTGAGGTTGAGCATCATGCCCTGAGGCAGGTGGTGGCTGTCGCAGGTAACAATGGCCGCATTGTTGGCCAGCAACTTACTGATGAGGGTGTGGCTGAGTGTGATCTGTGGATGCTCCAGCAATACCATCCCCACATCCTCAATGGGAGCAGTTTTCTTTTCCCCTGATTCCGGGTAGGTGGCCACCAACTGTTGCCTGGTGGTGTGCAGGTGTGCCGGATTGGCAAAGTAAAGCGTTCGTTTGATCATGACAATGGGGTTTGGTTAGTCAATCCATTCTTTTTCTTTTATTTCGATAGCTTGCTGGTGCATGGACAGGAAATCATTCCTGTTTCCAAACCAGCTTATTGTTTCGTTGCGTTCCAAAAGGGTAGGTTTGGTTGACAGCAGCGTGTGATAGGAGCTCCATTTCCATAAGTCTATGCTCCTGACAAACCCATGGTGAACAGGGTTGCTATGGATGTAGTGGGTAACAGCGGCCAGATCCCGGTCGGAAGGGATTTCTTTTGCTTTAAATGGCCTGTTAAATAACGATCCCCGCCGATCATATTGTTTGTTATAGGCTTTGGCATAGGAGTTAAACAAGTTGCTGAAGGCTTTGGAGATCAGAAGACCTGACAGGTTTTCGAAACCTGTCAGGTCTTTAGCCTTAAACACCCGCTCCAATTCCCCCTCGCTCCGGATTCTGATCAACGCATGAAAGTGGTTTGGCATAAGACAATAGGCATGCGTACGGGCTATTGGTTCTATGTATTTGGCCCACTGCTGCAAAAAGTACCTGTAGTTTTCAGATGTCTGGAAAAGGTTGTCGCTTCCATTGGCGTGGTTGTATATATGATAGCAGGCTTCCGGTTGCATGTTGTCTAGTTTTACTTGTTTAACCTGATTTTTAAAAAATTTGGAACCTTCCAATTTTGATAAACCCGGCCAAAGAATACCTGACCAAGACCTGACAGGTTTCGAAAACCTGTCAGGTCTTCTTTGGCCCACTGCTGCAAAAAATACCTGTAGTTTTCAGATGTCTGGAAAAGGTTGTCGTTTCCATTGGCGTGGTTGTATATATAATAGCAGGCTTCCGGTTGCATGTTGTTTAGTTTTACTTGTTTAACCTGATTTTTGAAAAAATTGGAACCTTCTAATTTTGATAAACCCGGCCAAAGAATACCTGACCAAGACCTGACAGGTTTTGAAAACCTGTCAGGTCTTCTATCAATCATTCACCACCTTGCGGGCGGCTGTGTAGCCGTTGTGGAAGCTGGCGTTGGCACGCTTGAAGCGGCTCAGCACCTTGTCGAGTTTTTCGGTGATGGCCGTGCCTTCTTTAAAAAGGGCCTCCATATCTTTAGTGGCTGCCCTGCTGGCTACCTGATAGGCTCTGGGCTTGCCCCTGGAGGCCAGGAACTGGTCCATGTCCTGCTTTATGTCATCCACCTGCGCGCTGGTCATGCCATAGTCGGCCATGGCTTCCATGTGCTGCTCCAGCAGGGCGATCATCTGTTTTGATTTGATTTCAAAATCTTCGTTGGGCAGGGAAAGGTAGTCGGTCTTGGAGTTGGAGGCCTGCTGTTCCAGTTCGGCATTGCCCACATCGGCCGCATAGGCCTCCAGGATGTCGTCCAGCAGGTCGAGCTTCTCTGCCATCAGCTTCTTCAGTGCCGCAACGGACTTGCCGATAAAAACCTGCGCACCTGCCTGGCTGGAGGCGGCTTCCTCTATGCCGGCTATCAGGGCCGACAGTTGGTTTTTGTAGTTACCGATGATGGGTATGGCACTCCATAGGGCGTTTTGTGCATCCAGGTAGTCGTTGGTGGCCCGGTACATTTCCAGGCGGTTGATCTGTTGTTGGTTCATAGCGCAACTATTTATTGGTTATACATGTTTTTCTTTTCGTCCAGGGCTTATACCGGGCCCTTCGGCATTTGTTTTTGGCCCTTCAGGGCTTCTTTGTTTCCGTTCAGCGGTCATTTTGCCCGGCTCAGGGCTTATTGGTGTACATTTAGTAGTTGTTTTTGTCCTTTCAGTAGCCATTTGTGTTCATTTAGGGCTTGTTTTGTTAAGTAGCTGCTTTAATGTTGCCGAGCCGATCCACGTTGAGTTTGATACAGATATTTTTAATTTGCTCCCCATTCAAACTTGTAGTTTCATTTGTTTGAGAACCTGGATTTTTACCTGTTTTAGGATTAATCGGTTTTAAATCAACCTCGTATTCATCTATTTCTGATGCGTGATTTATAGGTCTAAAATAGATATCATAACTTTTGTTACTACCAGTAAACCTATTAAAGGCATATATTAGCTCATGACCTTGATCATCAACTTTAACACTGTCATTTTGAGTCAGTGTGAACAGAAATCGATAGCTCTCTCCATCCTCACTATAAATTTGTTTTTCAATTGGTAAATCATTTGTACTTGTTGACTTCTGATAGTCGATTAAGTCAAAGAGACTGATTTCTTTGAATAATCTTAATGGATTTTTTCTACTAATTTTTGATTTATCATCTATTTCATAGATGGCTATGTAAAAGTTGGTTCCTTTATCCACCTTAACAAATTGACGGTACTTATTTGTGTTCTCGCTGTTACCTACTCTTTTTTCGTTTCCAAAACCAGTATAAGTTCTAACTTTCCTGATTGGGGCATGATTTTTTTCTTCTCCCTTCTTATTCATATTGAGTTTTCTCAGATTCTCAGGAGTGTTCATTTTAACAATTTCTTCGGGTGTGAATGCAATTTCAGGATGTTCAACAATTTTATCTTTGAACTGCTCTTCGTTTCGGAATTTTCTGTCTGAAACTTGATCAATAAACACATTAAGTTTTGTGTAATCAACTTTTTGGTATCTATAGTGATTTGCCCTCAGGTATGAGGTAAAGTCATCAAAAGTATCAAAATCAGTTTCATTATCGCTTACTATTGCGCCTAACTCGTGTTTTTCTAAAACTGCTTCGTAGTAATCCAAAGCTTCTTCGAAAGGGAGTTCAACAGTGTCAAATTCATCCAACTGTCTATTTAAAATCCTTTGAATCCCTTTATCAGCTACTTGATTTTTTATTTTATCTCTATTAAAGGAGGTATTTAATTCGCTATTAAATCTACTTACAGCTTGATAAGCAATACACGTTACTTTCTCATTCTTGAATTGGGCTTTTAGTCTCTGTTCAAACCTTTCTGTTGACTTGGTTTCATTTATGATGGATTCAATTTTTCCTCTTAATTCATTATCTACTATTGCATCAGGATACTTAAAAAAGAAGTCAATATTTTTTAGTAGCTGCTTGTTTTCTCGTTCCCCAATATCAACTCTTCCATAAAATGTTCCCTTTCCTAAACTTCTGCGAATTGCCCAATTTTTTATTTTTTTTTGAGAAATTAAGCCCTTTTCCGGCTTACCATTTTTACCAATTCGGAGATTGCCATTTTCGTCTTTGTAGCTTTCGTGCCGGTTTACAGTTTTGTTGATCACCCGAAGATTTTGTTTGAAGGTTGCCACGATATGCTGTAGGGCATTTAATACCATTGCTTTGTAGTCACCCTTTGAATCCGAGTCTTTGTAGAAATAAGACATTGTTTTTATTGTATCTCTTGTGGATTCTTCAGCGTCCGGTTGTCTTACTTCTCCGGGAAACATGAAATACCAGTCCTTTTCATTTGGGTTGTCTTTCTTTGGTTTGGAGAACATAAGTTTTCTTTTCAGTGTTTCTCTGTACTTTTTTATTTGCCTTTGTTTATCAAAGTCCGGAGACTTAGCGCCAGCATTGATGTTGTTGATGTAGTTGACGTGATCTCTTGTACAGAGAGCGACTATCAGCGCATCCAATGCATGGTGTCGATGGTCAATGCGCTTGATATTATATGATTCATCCTTTTTCCGAATGCTATCGTCCAGGTTGCAGTCAAAGTATTTATGCCCGGATTTTGATAGCCTTTCCTGCCCGAATAGACTTGATTTTGTTAATTCATTCATCCTGATGAATCGTGGCGCAACAAGTTCTTTCCAGACCTGATCCAATCTCCATTCTTCTTTCAGTTTTCCCGTTACTGCGCCAGTTACGGGTAATACATTCTTAGAAAGGAACTCAACCTCACCTTCCTCCCGAACGACATGGCTTAAAAGTTCCATTGCTTTCCGGGCAATATGGCGGGCGTTGTTTAGCTGACTATTAGTAAATCCTTTAGGGATTTCTTTTGACAGCAAGATGTATCTCTTGCTGCCGGAAAACCGGGACGTTACTATGCTTACATAGGTGTCGTCATCTACTATTTTAACCATCTTGCCATGTGCTACACAGTATTGCTCACGTTCTTTTGGCTGATTGACGAATTCACGTCCTGTTTGGTCGCTTTTCAGTTTGTTTACTTCTCTTTCACAGACTACCTTGTTGCTGAGTGAATCATTGGTGATGGAAGCTTGGGGGAATACATGGTCAATGTTGTACTTGTCGCCATCAAATAGGTCGGTAAGCTTAATAGGTAAATTAGTGTAAGGTGATCTATAGCCCTGTTCTATCCACAATTTGTACTTTTCAAAAGTTTCTTTTGTGATAGGCGATTTGAGAAGGCTGTCAATATCATCACGTTCGGCTTTTTTCTTATACTGATGTTGATTCAAGACGGCATCTTCTACAATCTTCAACCTTTCAAAATGGTCAGAATTCTTCGGGTTTGCGTTATACGGACTGCTTGCTAAAAACTCTTCCAAAACCTGCCGGATTCGTTTGTTTTGTGCCCGGTTCCCTTTTTGTCTGTTTGTTTCAGCTTCTTTTTCTTTAACAGATTTCTTTAGTTCCCGCCCAACTTCAACATGGATTTCATTAAAGTAATTGGGCTGACTATTTCCTAATTCTTTATGCTCCCAGATATCAGCCACTACCTGCATCATTTCCAGGATTACTTTTTCAGCAACGGGGTTATTCAAGGAATGTTGTTTTAACTCCTGATGCAATTGTTTTCTGATGTCATCGGGAGATTTCCACTGGATGGCCTGAGCCAATTCCGAATGACGCCCATAAACCAGATAAGACGTTTTTGTCAGGTCGAGAGAAGTGAAGTCTGTAGCTTCCTTAAACTCTCTGAAAGCCTTGAACAAGCCTTTTGGAAACGGAACTTTGGCATCATTGTCGGTAAATTTTTTCCATTCAATTTCTTCCGCTTCAAAATCAATCTTGCTTAGCCGGTTGAGTATTTCGTCTATCCGTTCGTTGATGGAGTGTTTCCACAGGGCTTCATACAGGCTTTGTCTTGTTTCTTCTGCTTCTTTTCCCGTTTTATTTGAGTTGGCTATGAAGGACGAAATCCTGGATTTATCATGGCTGATGATTTCTAAATCGGCCTTGTACGCTGAAAGGTCAAACTTCCCTGTAAAGCGATTTTCTCCCATTCTCAGGAAGGGAAGCAGCCTTTTCAAAGCCTTCTCAGAATAAGCGCAGTACCTCGAAGCGAACTTTGGATAATTGGTAAAGCCCTCAATAACCTTTCCTTTGATTTCGTCAGAAACGACACTTTCATTTAAAAAGCGGTTAAAGAAGGTTTTGATACTCTTGCTGTCATTTTCCTTACGCTCTTTGTAGTTCACCGAATAGAGGTAATGCCAAAGCTCTATTTCTTTTTCCTGGGTCAGGAAATCAGCATACTCAGTAAAGCCACATCTATTGAATCTGGTGGCGAAACTCACCCGTGTTTCATTGCCTTTTAGTTCTTCATCCTCTGGAAAATTCCAGACATAGTTTTCAATGTCTTTTATCTCAAACCTGGACTTACAGAAGGAAAGAAATTGCTTTTGATTAAGCGATTGTCGGTTATTCATTAAATCGTAAAGTGCCTGATATGCTTCCTTATCAAAATAGTCACTCGTCACATCCACATTGGTGGAGGGTTTACCATCAGTTTTCCGCTCTAACTGGGTCAGTCTCAAATTGTGCAGTTTGTCCCAAATCCTGAATTCCTGAAAGAAGGGGTGGGATGCCGAAACGGCTTTGTGGTAAATAGCTTCCTTGCTGATCGTAATCTCCCCGGTTTCCTTATCAACTATTTCAATAGGCTTTCCTGTTTTTTTGTCACGCAATTCCTGACAATGCCTGATTTCGTATTTACAGTCTGCTATTTCTGATTTTTTGGTTTTCAGTGGTCTTTGGTACAGCAGGATGTCTTCTACGAGTAGGTGCTCAATCGTGTCTTTATTGCTTAACAGGTTTTTTGCATGGGATTCGTTTTTGGGATATAGCGTTTTGACACATCTTTCAAAAAGTGCTGCATCTTTCAGGCTATTGTGGAATTTTCTTTGTGTGGCTATAATTTGCTTCAGTTCCTCACGATAAAAATCTCGCTCAACCACCTGGAACATGCCACCAATGATCTTGGTGCGTTTTTCTGTTTTGGCATCATCTTTCAAGATGCTGTATATTTTGGGCGATATATAGTTTTCCACATTCCCTTTCTCGTCTACATAACCATTTAAACTATTGAATTGTAACGCTTCTTTTTCAGTTTTTTTCTTTAATAATCTCCAATTACTGGCTTTGTTTGGATCAAGCAATTTGAATTCCGAAAAAGGGTCTTTTGAAATACTTAGATTAAGTGAATCACCTTTTTTAGATGGCTTGATTAGTTCTCCTTTTCTGTTATAGAGTCTCGTTAAGAAAACCTCCTCTTTTATTTCTCTATCAGTTTTTTTGAATTTATTGAAATCTGAATAGTTAGTATCAACTTGCCAACCATTGCCATATTTTTTCAAATATTTGCCTTTGGTATCTTTCGGACTTATATCCGAAACCTTTAATTCAAAGATGTCTTCAACTTTATATATGGTCTTGGTCTCATCATTATCTGTTCCCTCATCATTTAATATTGTGAACCGCTCAACAATTTTAACTTCATCTATATTGTCTTTTAATTCAGTAATCTGTTCAGTTGAGTATTCCTTGTATGAGTATCCGTTTTCTAAACGAATATTGAAGTAGGTGCCAAATTCATCTTTTGCTTTGAACACTTGAACTACCTTAAGCACAAGTGATTCAATCTCAATCTTGCTTGTATCTACTGCTTCCTGAATGATTTTCGTAATCCCAAACTCATTCAGTTTTTCAGACAAGTCATCAAATTCATCAAGTGCTTCTATTTTCTCGTATCCCCGTTTTTGGTTGTAGCTGAGTAATACCCAAGCCAACTCTTCCAAAGTCAAAGGTTTTTTGTTTTCTTTTTCTAATGTTTCTTTTTCCTTTAGAGCTTTGTCCCGTAAATAGTAAAGTGTCCAGTCATAAGGAATCCGTTTTCCCTTTTCATTTTTGACACTTTCATGACCAATGTCTTTGAGCATTTCCTCGTAAGAATCCATAAAAAGGAATTCGGACTTCTGTCCATGCTTTTTAGGTAAGTAGGCAAATTTCGGTTCCTTGTTTTCTTTAAACTGGCCACACTTTTCACCTTTTTCGTTCGTGAAATCAATTTCAAGCTTATAATGTTGTGGGAGTGCATCAAGTAAATTAAGCACGAGATGTAACCTGTCCCTTCTAAGCAGGTAGCGTTCATTCAACCGTCTTGGACCTCTTTTTTCAGTTCGGGCTGCTGCTGCACTTTTTATCTTCCCACTCGCTTCAAAATCCCCGATTTCTCCGGCATCCATCGGTAAAATGCGGGAACCCAATGCAATAATTTTCACAGTTCCATTTTCATGGTCAATTTCAACCAGCGCCCAGCCAATCGAGTTGGTACCCAAATCAAGTCCTAAAATCTTTTTCATGCGGGATTTTTAAAAATTATATGTACATTTGAACTAATTGAAAGCCAATCACAATAAGGATTATTCCGTTGTGAAAACATTCAAGGCGGGGATCATTCCTCGCCTTCTTTATTTCCCTCAGAATTTATAAAAAACTATTGAATTAGTTACTTAAAAAAAACATGAATATTGTCACATGATCCAAACAGCCCTTTTTAATCCAAAATAAAAGTCAAAAAGTTCAAATAAGTTGCATTTATTCATTTTTTAAGCTGCAAAAACCACCTTAACCATACGTTGCATCTTTCCTAAACCAACAAATACTTCCAATCAATGGTTTATAATAACTTTACCTATCACAACATTAATCTTGAAAACTTTCCAAAAGTCAGACTCAGATGTATGTAGTGCTGTAATTGAATAAACTTTTGGAAAGTTCGGGATAACCGCCCAAAAAAAAGCCGTTTCCTCTGTACGAAGAAACGGCCTTATGGCTGCTTTTTGTTTTTCTTACTTTCCAGCTACTACCTTTTCCGGCTCACCGGCTGTTTTCAGTTCGAGTTTGAGGCTGGCCTTATCACTTCCGGCAAACCGGCAATCCACTTTTATTTTGTGTGCTCCTTTGGCCAGAGTAAATTTAGATGGATCGACTTTTATGGTTTCCAGCAAATTCCAGTTTTGGTCATATAACGCTACTTCATCTCCTCCCGTGTATTTCAAATATTGGTTGGGTTTTACAGCAATGTCCAAATCAATTTTCTTAAAGTCATCAATCTCAATAAACAGTTTGGATGCTGTTGCTCCATTGGTGGTATTGAGGATAAATCCCAGTGGCTGTTGTCCGTAAGGGTTGTTAAAATCAAAAGTGGACCATACAGGCTCTCCCGGCTGGCGTACGATCAATTTATGTTCGAACCGCTGCACGCTATAAGGAATCAGGTTCCAACTGTTGTCGGAGACAGTTTCAAGAGAAAATTCTGCCTTGATGTCTTCCATTCTTTTCTTTTGATCAGCAGAAAACGCTTTGGACATCCTTGCCTTTTCCCACTGCTTTATTTTTTCCAGAATTTGATCTCCAAAACCATTTTTAGCGATCAGTCCTGCAGAGGTCACCAGCGAATAGCCCGCATCAAAAGCCGCACTCCTGGCCAACATCCACTCTATGTCTTCAATGCTCGTATTGTCACGCATGCTAAACCAACCGAGCATACACGGGATGAAATTACGACGGAAATAGTCCTGATTGAGCAGCCTGTAAGAGGTCTGGCTTTCCCGGAATCCGGCATACCAGGGCTCCCCCCAGTTCATGCGGGTAAACATATGCCAGAAATAATGACCAGGTCTGCTGGCATCCATGATGTAGTCATTCCTGATTTCCGGATTCAGATTATCAAACCAGTTTTTGACAAAAAGTGCTTCTCCATAAGCACCCATGCCTGTCGATGCATTTCCTTCCAATCCATCAAATGAAATTTGCCTGAGTCCGGTCTGGTTGTACAACTCAGCCAGCTTGCCAGACACTTCGACAGACAAGTTCGCATTTGTTAAAAATGTTTTGTAGCCATGATCAGCCAGTTTGGATATCTTATCACCCTTGCCATGTGAAGAAACATTCGTATCGAACGCACCCCTTTCACAATTCAACAGTACCCAGGGTTTTTCTTCAGACACACTCTCGTATCGGATGATCTCTTCTCCTACCACCACGGCATGCAGGCTGTTGTTTTTCATCTGATTAAAGAAATCCGGACTCTCAATCTCAATATTCTTTTCCTTGTCATCTATTGCTTTCACCAATGTACTTGAGCCTACTTTTGCCAATCGCTGATCCGGCACTGGGGTAACATAGGGATCGTTGGTGGTGATGAAATTGGACAAGGTGTGCGCACCTACCTTAAGCCCTGCTTTTTCGGCTTTCTCCACACACATTTTCATGCTTTCCCAATTGTCTGGAAATCCATTTTCATGCAAATCAAAATGTCCCCAGTTTTCAAAAGGGCCTCCCTGATATAAATACTTCAGGCCTGCTTTTTTTGTCAATTCAATCGCATCATCTATATTTTCACTGTTGAATCCCTGAATCAAATAAGCAGCAGTAGCACTGGTAGCCCTTTTTGCCCACACGCCATCCAGCATCGGGTGAGGTAAGTTTTCAGTCAATTCTATTTTTTCGATTACATCCAAAACTGTCTCCGGAGCGCATCCAAAAATGGCAATTTTGGATCCTACGACTCCCTCATCGTCATAAGCCGGGGCAACATATTTTTCATGGTTCATGGCAGCCACTATCCTGTCTTTGGATCTGTCTCTGGTATAAGCCTGCAACGAGCTTCCGTATTCCTTTGGCAAGGCGGTATGCCCCCTGTACAAAATGTTCAATGAATCCGAAATATCCACCAGACTGGTAGTAGCAAAAATGTTGTAGGAAGGTGTAGAATCGTCTTCACTGGACGGGTATCCTCCAAGAGTACGAATGTTCAAAGCCTGAATGCCGATTGAAAATTCTTTATCCCTTACCACTCCAATGGTTTCACCTACTGTTTCTTTGATGGAGGTCTGAAATGGCCCCCATAGTACCAATTCCACTTTTTCTTTATTAGTCAATGAAAGCAATTCCAAAGTAAGATAAACCTCCTTGCTCTCAATTTTGACTTCAGCTACCACACCATTCAATGGATAAGTCAGTGTAATGACTCCCTTGTTTTCATCGAATTCTGCTGTTTCCGGGTATTCCAGTTTTCCACGGACTCTAATCGCAAGCAGTGCATTTTCATTGTCCATTCTGGCATAATTCACTGCACTTTTATTACTGGTTAACTGGGTGATTTGTCCTTTCTTATTGAAACCCAAAGTAAAGCCCCCAGATGAAAATTCATTTCCGTTTTGACTGCATGCCCCCGCTACAAACAGGACAAAAACAAGGTATAAGTACCTGAAATTCATAATATATCTCTTTTTAATTTGTTTCACAATCTTATTCTATCACCAGCCATGTATTGCCCATAGCAGGTACTTCTATTTCAATTTCTACAGAGTAGTCCCTGCTCAAAGTGTAGTTTTTAACTGATCCTTCTTTTTCTCTGATCTTAGCTGTATCCGTAAGTCCTGTATAATAAAGGGGTAACTTCACCTTCTTCTTTATCGTCTCGTTTGTTGGATTAAAAAACATTGCAAAACCCTTTTCTTTCAGATCAGGGTTTACATGCATCATGCCATCAATGTCCCTGCCATCGGCTCGTTTGATATGAACGATAGGGGAGTTTAAAATACTTCTGTATTTTTTGTACCACTCTACTACTCCTATAACCGTCTGTTTGGTTTTTTCGGTATCGTACAATCTTGGCCCTCTGTAGCAAGCCTGGATTCCCATTCCATAGTTTTGTACCATGTGCGCTTCATAGGCATCCAAGTGATCGTTTAATGGTTCGATAGTGGCTGCAGCTCCTCCTCCGTGGTATTGCACCAATGGCACAAAAGTCCAACTCATGCCAGGCAAGCGATCCCAGGTACCATCATAGATATTTTGACGGCCTAGCACCAACTGGCGTTCTCTTGGCAAAGACCAGTTGACTTCACGGTATCCAATGCCATTTTTCGTACTGCCACTCAGATAGTACCAATCCGGAATATTAAGTGAGATGCCATTTTCATTGCTCCACTTGTAATAATCGGTGATCCTTTTCCATGCTTTCCATTGGGAATCTTCCAATCCCTCATGTGCCACATGTGAGGTCGAGGCACACAATTGTCCGGGGTAGGAACCGTCATGTTCCAAAAGATCAAAGCCTGTTTTTTCAAAAAAAGTAGTCAATTTTTCAAAGTAATCAATCCCCCATTGGCTGTTGAGGCAGGGAGAACTTCCATGAATGACTCCTCCACGTTTGCCTGTCTCCGGGTTAATGACATCCACTTCTTCACTGATCCACCTGCTGGACAATAAAGAATACCCCCCCAATTCTACTCCCCTTTCATGAGCATAATCAGCAAATCCTTTGAATTTGGCTATATTATCATCCGAAAGGTCTTCCATATTTAGTCCACTACCAAAGCTTAAAATCACCATTTCATAACCAACTTCTACACATTGATCTATGGCTGCCTTCACCTTTGTTTCATCGGTTGTGGTCAAATGTAAAAACAAGGGATTCTCTGTGCTCCAGGGAGCCAGTATTTTATACATCCTGTTGGTTGCGAGCCCTTTTCTTTGACGGTCGTAGCTGTCATAGGGCAGTTCCCAAACTCTAAAAGATTCAAAGCCTGCCCCGGACTGAATGCTCTCATTTGGCCCGACAGGCAATCTGCATTCCATCAAACAAGGAGTCAATCTTCTATAATTAGCCTGTGAAGAATATTTTTCATCCTTTTCCCAATGCACCACTTTATTGGCATTTTTCATCGACATGGAATGAAATTCAAAATCACTTTCAATGTGTATGTTGGGCAGTTCCCAGCCCGTTGTGCCCCTTTCCACAGAACTTTCGGGCTCTATCATTGCCAGCACCTCGCTGACAAAAGTATTGAGTTTGATGTCCTTGTTGCTTTCATTTTGGACAGTAAACCATTTACTGATCAACGGGATCCCATCATATATTTCGTAGTGGACTTCCACTTTGATCCCTTTTAAATCTTTGTGTGAGTAAACAAAAATAAGTTCTTTTCCTTTGGTTGGCTGTTTCTTCACCAGTGCCCATCTTTTGTTTTTCCAATTGATACGGGGCTTGATGTCCTCCACACGAAATGTTTCTACCTGAAAAGAACCAGCAGGGCTCCACATTTGATCCAACCATTCTTTCTTGAGGTAGGCGTATTCCACTTGCCCATCCAATCCACCTATACTATATTCCTGTTCGTTGAAAGTCAGAGTTGCTTCAGGTCTTACGCCCCGAATCAGCGACTCACCAGTAGTCAGGTTTTTGAAATCAACCGTAGCACAATTGGGTGTCAACCTAAAGGTTCGACTTACCAATCCATTTGACAAAATGATTTCTTTGTCATTTTCACCTTGCAAAACAGAAGAAGGCAAATCAACATTTTTCACCAGCCAATCTTCCCCAACACCATTAAGGTACTTTTCGCTGACCTTTGGCAATTGCTTCATCATTGGTGCAATAGTATTGGTAAATACAGCATCCGCTTTTTTCATTCTACTGAGGTAATTGCCATCTACCATTTGCGGTTGAAAGCCACTAAAGTATAATGTAGCATCGGCCCATACTGCATGATCGCCAGACACGCCATCCCCGGCATCCTCCACAATCAATTCCAGTATCTGAACTCCTTTGACATTGACCTCTACTGAAACAGCTTTACTGCCACCTTTTATTTTCTTACTCTTCCACATTTCCTTTCCATCGCCAAACACCAGAAAACGAACAGAACCTTTACCGATAGCTTCTTGGGTATTGGCAATTCCTACGAAACGGCTTTCCTTTTCACCTTCCAGATAAAAAAGCTTGTTTCCATCTCCCAATGCGTTGAATTTAACCTCTCCATCCAAATCATGCTGATCCTGTATGCCCATATTAGCTGAAAATTTTTCTGATTTTCCATCCAGAAAGACCAATATTTTACTTCCTGAAAGAGTTCCTATCCCATTAGAATAAGATTCTCCGGATATCTGAATTTTCTCACCATTTATTGCCCTGTTCTTTTGAGCGGACCACCAGGGTTGTTCTACCTTTTTCAGGTCAAGATTTGATAGTTTGAGTTGATCTAAAGTGGCATCCTGTGCTCTTACCAAAGAAGTAATGCAAAATAACACTAGTATAATTTTTAGCTTTTTGAAATTCATTTTGTTAATTCAATAAGTATAGTTTAACTAAAATCTAATATTCTCACTGCCCTGATTGTAGGCTTACTTCAAATTGACTTGAGTATTTAAATGACTTACCTGATAACACATCAGCCTTGTTGAGAGGTGACGAAATCTTGTATGACATATACTTTTATTTTTCTTATTGTCTGAAATTGAAAAATGTATAATGTGATTGATGGTTTTATAATGTCCTTCCCAGCTTTTGACCCACCGCTTTGATCTGGTCTAAATGGTTTGACAGGATTTCTCCTTGCGCATTGGTCACTACTTCCAGGCACAGGACTCCTTGATTATTTACTATTTTTTGCGCTTTTTCAGTAAGTGAATCGGTTTGAAACTGCTGGCCATGTCCACCCCATTTTTCACCTAAGTAGGTGAACAAAAACCACTGGACACCATCTTCCACCCAACGGTTTGTTGGGAATTCATCAATGGTCGCCTTTTCTCCCGAAGTATAATCCCCATAGGGCGTATTGGCATGAATTTTCCCAAAACCACTATTGAAAGTTACAATACTGTTTTTGTTTCCTGCTTTGGCGGCAAGTGTGTGCGTGCTGATATTGTGCGCCAATGACATGTCCATACGTGTACTTCTGATGCCATTCCAGGAATACAACCCATCAAACCACCAACCTTTTACTCCTTGTCCATAGCGCACACTCCATTCCCGAATCATACTTTCCAGAATAGGTTGGTTGAACTGGCTTGTTGCCGAATCCTTTTTATAAGCATACTTGAATTTCTCCGATACCAATTCATTGTTGATGGGAGGATTGCTGGGCAAATAAAGTATCAATGGAATGTTGTACTGATCGAGTGCATTGATCAAATCCATAGGTAAATCTCTGTTGGAACATAGTTCCCCTGGCTTTACTCCCAAAGCCTTGTTATATGCTGAATTTGGAGAGCAATAATATCCTGAGTTTTGCCCTAAAGTAAACATCACAAATCCAGCTCCTGCCTCATTGGCCTGGCTGGCAAATTTTGCTGCATCAAAACTATCCACTGCTTCGTTCCATTCTTTTGCTCCTCCTTCCGGCACAATGGCTGGCTTTAAATAATGAACCATAATACCATAGCCAGCATCACGCATCCAGTCGGTATTGGGGTTTCCATTGATCTCAACAGGTTTTAACGAAACTACTGAAACGGTAACCATTTTTTCAGAACCTTTCAATGAATAGGTCAAATCACACTTAATATATTTGTCCTTATAAGATGTGAGCAATACTATGTCTTTGGTAAATATTCCCGGCAACTTTTCCCACTGCCCATCTGGAGAAGCTCCCAGATACCAAGAATACTGTTCTTCTTCGATATCTCCTGGTAAACTACCTTGTACACTCACAACGTTTTTTGCATACAAATTACCCTCTATGGACAGGTCAACTTTCCCGTCTGGCATACATCCTGCTTGCAACAAGAAAAGAACTAACGAGTAAAAACTATATTTTTTTATCATGTTGGGAATTTAATGAAGTTTAAGTTGGGTTATTACAATTATTTGGTTCCACTACCCTTTTCCTTTAGTCAAGATTATAGGATTCGTTTTTTTTACGCCGTTGACCTTTTCATATAGCTTCCAAGTATCCTCATTATCCCCTTTTTCCAGAACCCAGCTTTTAGACGGATCTGCTAAAAGTTTTTTTACATGTCGAGGAAAAGCATTGGCTGCCCTGGCATCTTCCCATGTTCTGATGGTTTTAAAAATAGCATCCTTCTGAGGGCAACTCTCAACATCTTTCTGATTTAGTTTCATGCTGTATGTAGTACCTACACCTACAGAAATGGCTTGTATGTGCTCGTATTGCTCAACGGTTGAGTTGGCGTTTATGGCAAAATTCATTCCCATTCCTACCGGGAAAAAATTAGCATAGGTTACGTCTCGAAGGTCTTTGCCCTGACTAGTCGTACTGCCCCACTCTCTTGTTTCTACATCGTATAAGTTTTTACCTCCTCCCACATTCCATATACTTTGACAGTGCCAGGAACCTTCAGACAAGGTAGCTCCAGTAAAACGTATGTGTGAAATACCAAGGGTTTCTGCCCTTTCAAACATTGTTCTAAAAAACCGTTTGGCAGAGTAGTATCCATGTCCATTGTTGAACAAAAACTCCTGCCCATCAAAATCATAATATCCTAATCCGTTAATAAAGCAAACATCAGCATAGTATTTGGCAATTTCATCCTGAAGTTCCATATTGGGTATCAAGCCATCGTAACCATAGTTTAATGTTACCTGAAGTTTGTATATAGTATCGTTCGCCTGATGTTGGGCGGGTGTGGTATCCCAGTATCCACGTTTTACATTTAAAAGTCTGTAGGGTTCATTTTCTGAAACACCAAGGTAATGAATAAGCTCCTTACCTATTTTTACCATATTCAAATTTTGCGCATGCCCCTCCCAACTGGAAATCTCTTCTAAATACGTAGGATCATCTACTATGACAATCGTATCGGTAGGACTTATACTTTTAACCAACAAACGTTTTTGTTGATAACATAAACTATCACTGGGAACAGGGCTGGCATCTTTGGTTCCGGGAGCCAAAGCAGTTGTTATTGGGGTTCGTCCAATGGTAATACCATACTTTGCTGCCATTTCGGAAAATTCTTTGTGAGATTTGTTTCCCGCCGTTAACTTAATGGGCTTATTCTCAAATTTTCTCCCATCAATATAACCTCCATTCCCACGATCAGGCCTTATAAAGCCTTGATCATACAAGCTGATGGTTTTAAAACCCAATCTCGATGTGTAGGAGATAATACTGTCGTACAATCCACCACTAGTGATCGCATCGGGAACAAAAGCAGTAGGATCTTTCACCCATTTACCACCGATTGTTGGATAAGGCAGGTCTTCCGACAATACAATGTCTTGAATCACATCCATTAATGCTGTATTATCAGGACTACCCCATAAAGCGACCGAAGAACCGATATAGTCTATTCCAGGCAATGGCTGAACCTCCAGGTGGTTTGGGGTATTGGCAGCCATATTGGGTATAAGTGAGTAATACACTTCTCTTTTAAAAGACCGATCTCTTGAATGATAACTTATTGAAATATTTCCTTTTTCATCCACTACAGCTCCATTTCCATAGACGATTCTATAGTAGGGTTCTTTATGGGCATAAAAAGCCACATCGCTGATACCGTCACCACCAAGTGTGAAAACTTGTCCTTCATGCAAATGGCCGGGCAAGGGAAAAGTTTCGGCATCCGGACTATGAATAACATACTGAAAAGGGGCTGCATCAGCAATGGTTTCAGCATTACCGCTTAGTGTATTGTCGTTGAGGGCAAACATGCCAATGGCGTAATTCACCACTTCACTGGTATCTCTGGCCACTCCTATTATTTCGCCAAATAGATTGTTAATGTTTGTATGATATGCTCCCCATTCAATACCGTCAACTCCATTTCGGGGAGACAGGGATTCAAGTGTCAGCTTAAAATATTTCTCTTTAGGAATCAGACTGATTTCTGCTACCGAACCATTCGGATAATTCAAAGTCATTAGCTGTTCTGACTTATTGTACGCTGCTCGTTCAGGTTCGTAATAAGCTTTTTTCTTACCATCATATAGCCGCATCAAAGGTGATGGCTTGCCTTCAGGACTAAACTCCAGGTTTGGTGAAACCGTGGTATTTTTCATACTCGTTATAAACCCTTTGTTGCTTATTTGAACTTGAAAATAGTTCGTAGCAAAATCCCATTCAGTTTGAGGGCTACAGCTAATCAGGAGTAGAATTACAATGGGTAAGGGTAGAATGTTTTTGTTCATTTTTAATTATTATATCCAATTAATAGTACTGTAGGAATTATACTATTCCTACAAGCTTTTCTTTTTCAACACAATCAAATACCCTTTCTTACCTGGTACAATCATCTTTTCTAATGATACCCTTGTACTTTCTTCCTGAAAATCAGTAATAGCAGGAATACTCATTTCAAAGTTCGCTGAGTTTAGCCCCATGCCTTTCCAGTCTAGTGCTATTGCTGTTTTTTCATCATTTTCGTTCCAATTTGCCACAGAGATAATTAATTGATCTTCACTATAAAAAACTGAAGACTTGATCATAGGATTACTACATCTAACAGGGCAATCTTTCTGCCAGTAACCAATCAATTCATGATCGTCAATGCTATATTGATCAAAAAACTCCCACAAGTGTTTGGGTACCTTTTCAGTCCAACCAGCACGATTCGTAATTCCATAAACCATACCACGCCAAGCATTGCCACCATCTTGAAGCATCTGTCCGGTGATTCCAAATGGAATTCCAGAAACTTCAACCAACCAATGATCCGGTAAACGATTATAATCCCGACCTTCTCCTATCCACGCCAAATCGAAATATGGAAGGAGCTCCATGTAAAGATTTAAACAATTGGTATATCCTGCCCAGGCATTAAAGTGATTCCAGCTGTGTAAGTCCATCCTCCCATTTGGACGATACTTATCAATAATTTTTCGTGCACGACGTAAAGTATATCGATCCAGTGCAGAATCATCAATATAAACGCCATCAATACCCATATTCTGAACCATCCAATCTAATCCCGCAATATAGAAATTATTGAGTCGGCTATCTGGAGTGGTAATAACCGAAAGATCTGTCTCCCCTTTAAACTTCCCTTCCTTAACCAAACTTGACCATGCTGGGATATAATTCTCCCTCAAATTCTTAACAAGCCATTCATTAGGTCCATTGGGGTGTAAAGCTTCTGTACGGCTGGCATTACCAGGGCCCGGGAAAATTACTTCACCATTTAAACTATTGAAAGCCCAAAACTCAGGCAGGTTTTTGGTCAATTCTCTGGTAGTATAGTAATACTTCATTCGTAAGTGTTCCTTGTGAGCACTGGCTACCAATTGGGTAAGCTCTTTGGAATTATCATCAAGGTATGGGTAATTGATGTATGGATAAATATCTTCTGCATGATGAATATTAACAATGTTTGCTCCTGCTTTTTTTGCATTCTCAATTTTCACAGAAGTATTTGTCCCACCACCATGATAATACCGGTCACCATATTTTATTTGATTATCAATTAATTTAAATGGAGTGATCAGTAGTTCAAAATCGAAATTAAGTACATCACCAGCCTTAATTTCACGATATCCGGAATATGCGTCAATTACAACATCATCATTTTTTTCCATTACATCCACACCACCCTTGCCTTTGTTATTCCATGATTCCGGTAGATTCAGTGGCCCAAAAGCATAATAGATATTGACCAATGGACGCACATAATTATCCGCTTTCCATTTTACACGCAAACCAGCATTCACACTACCTACCCAAAGCATATCCTGATTTTTTGATTGATCCCATTTCCACTTCCATTCCGAGGTACGATACCCCCCTTCATGCCCCAATCCCATCATATACTCAGCATTCTCCTTTTCCACAGGAATTTCGAGCCTTATATTTTTCACCTTTACTTCTTTCTTACTAGTAAGCTTTAATTTATAATCAACAAACCCATCAAATTCCATAAGCCCTTCACACTCAAGCTCAAACTCCTTGGATTTGTTAATTACTTTCCAAGCTATTTGAGAAGGTGTTTGATGTGTGAAATTTAATTTACCCGGAATCAGTTTGACAATATCACCGTTCTCTTTTTCTATTATAAATCGTAAATATTGATTGACAATAGTATGACCATTGTCATCAAATGACTGGTTGGAATTGCTAAAAAAACTCGTAATGGAAGCAGGAAGCCCGTTTTTTGCAATTTTTAATGAACGCCCTAAAATATTAATAATATTACCTTCAAGCCTAACTGGAACATATCCTTCGGTAATTTCATCATCAATACCAACAGTTGCATTGAGCCAGTTTAGCCTGGATAAACGATTTCCTTCATTGTATCCATGATTAGGGATTACTTCTCCTGAAATGTTTAATTGGAGCGGTATTGTTTGTTTTTCATCATCAACAATTACCGAAACTGAACCTGTATAGCTTCCTTTTTCAATACCATCAAGATTGACCCCTAGCCAAAGGGCTTGTACTCTTCCAGCAGAAACATTTATATTTTTTGAAAAGGCTTCTCCCTTGAAATTAATGCCCTCTTTGTTAAAACAGGTCATTTTTGTTAAAGGAATAGTAGTTCCACTATCATCTTTGAGATCTGAAAACTCAATTTGTATATCCTCAGCATCCTTTTTCAATACCCACACTCCTAATTGATAGACATAGTATTCATTAGGTTGAGCTGCCAATAGAAAGGGCTTTTCTATACTATAGTTTTTAATTTTCCCTTGTGGTATGGAATCATTCCATTTAATTGGATTTTCACGCAATTCAGGAAACACAAAAATGGTTTTATTCTTCAAAAAACTACTGTATTTTCTAATAGCTTCCGATGTAGCGATGAAATCGGATGACTCTTCACTAAAAGACATTGACACACATGGGCAGAGAAAAAAAGAGCCTATTATTAACAATTCCACATAGTTAACATAATTTCTTAGGGCTACTTTACCACTTCTTCGTTTCATCTTATTCATTCTATTTATTAACTACATCTTCCATCCTCATCAATATATTAATCAGTCAATAAATAGTAAGAAGGGCTCATCTAAATATAGGATATTTATAAAATAAGATATTCCCTTTATCAAATGAGTGCCTTTCAGATAACGGCTTATTAACAGTTGATATTTTGATTAATAACTGAGATCAGTTCTTGTATAAATTACAACATATTCGATACTTTAAAAAAAGATACCTTGATCATAGTAGTGATGAAGGTATCTTTTTTATATTAAAATAATCTCCTATAGTAAGGGATCAAATGTACCTCCCCAGGTATTGTTTTGCTCAATTTTACTATTTCGTTCTAAAATTGATGTTGGTATTCCAAAGAATGAATACTTGTCTTCTTCTACCACACTTGTCGGTTGAACACCTTCAATAACTGTTACAGTGAATTGATCCGAAATGGTATTGATATCTGTTAAACCCTCAGGTCGAGCACCAGCTCCAGTATATTCAATTCTGAGCCCATGAAGTGCTTTATTGTTCAGGTTATTAAATGTTGAGGTAAAAATACGCCATCTGCGTAAATCATCAAATCGTTTCTGTTCAAAAGCAAATTCAACAAATCTTTCGTCCATAATGACTTGCCTAACATCAGCTACTGTGGAAGCAGTAATACCGTAATTTCCTGATCCAACTTCAATCCCAGCACGGGCACGAATTTGATAAAGGGCATCCAATGCTTCAGGAGTCTTACCACTTTCATTGGCAGCTTCAGCCATATTCATAAGTACTTCAGCATATCTAAGTTCAATCCAGTCAACCTGACCATCTTCAACAGTTGTTCTGGTAATATCACGGTCAAGCATTTTTGCCGGATAAAAGCTCCCATGAGGGATTAAATTCTCTGCCCAATCTCCAAATTGAGGTTCATTGTCTGCCCGTGATTCTTTTCCATTAATACCAGTTCCAGGATCACCGTCTTTATCGTACCAATACGTCCACATATTCTCATTTCCAAACATTGGACTTATAAAAGGCTCAGCACCATTATATGCAATTGATGCATAAAAACGATCATCCCTGTTTTCATGCAAAACTGAATAATCCATTGTTACAGGATCCCATTTAGATCCATCCTTCATTGGATACGCATTCACCAGCTCAAGTGAAGGCATGTTAGCACCTACTGCTCCTCTTGCATAAGCAAGTGGACGCATTGCTGCCTGAGAGTATCCATTGGCATAACCAGGGTATTGAAATCTCTTTACCATAATTACCTCCTTATTCATTTCGTTATGCCACAATTCACCATAATCTTCCAGCAGTCCTTTATCTTGTCCATCTAAGAACTCCAATGCTGCAATATTAGCATTATAGGCATCTGTCCAACGGGAAACATCATTAGTACGGTTAAATTGAGGACTGGCCCAATACAATAAAACCTTTCCCTTAAATGACAATGCCACACATTTATCTATTCTCCCTATGCTACTTTTATCTTCTAAAAAAGAAATAGCATTATCTAAATCCAATATAATTTGGTCAATACATTCGGATGTCTTACTCCTTGAAACAAAGGCAGCATCAATGTCTGTAGATGAACCTGGAGTCAAAACCAATTGTACACCACCATAGGCTTTTACCATCCTGAAATAAGCCCAGGCACGCCAGAATAGTGCCTGACCTTTTAGCTGATCCTTAATCTCGGCACTAAATGTTGCAGCATCTATTCCCTCCAGAAATATATTGATCTTTCTAATACTTGTATAAGGAAAATCATTATAACTATTTTCCGTAATAGTACCTTGAAGAAACCCACTTAAACCATTTTGGTTTATAACATCCAAAGTCTCATCTGTTTGGCGTCCGGCATTAAAATTACTTGGCATAAAGTCACCATATAAATCATTCACATAAGCTTCTGCCACAGCTGGGTTGCCCCAAACATCATCACCTGTAACTGCCTCCAGATTTTCTTTATCAAGAGGATCGCTGCAAGCTGAAATCATTGTTATAATAAAAACGATCCCACTTATTTTATTAAATATATTCATCTTATTTCTCTTTTAATTAATATTTAACATCACAAACATTAAAACCTAATGTCAATACCCATTGTATATGTTTTCATCGTTGGGTATGACCTCATTTCGTAAACGCCTGGGTCATAGTAATCAAATGTCGAAAATGTCAATAAGTTAGTTCCTGTTAATATTAAGGTTACATCAGAAATATTGAGCTTATCCAAAATAGACTTAGGAAGCGAGTAGGTAAGATTGACTTGCTGTAAACGTAAATAATTACCACTTTTCAACCAGAATGTTGATGTCAGATGGTCATTACTTTGATCCCACCCTACCGGCTTGGGGTATTCGGCATCTATATTGTCTTCTGACCATGAGTCAAGCCAAAATGAAGGGGCTCTTGCTCCGGTATGAAACCTTCTTCCATATCCGTCTTCGTATGTCTTAGATATGCCTGTCTTACCCTGCATAAATACTACTACTCCGAAACCTTTCCAATTAGCATTTAAGTTTAATCCAAAAGTATATGGATTTTGAGAATGTTTGCCTTCCAACACTTGTCTGTCGTAATCGTCTATCTTCCCATCAGGCACACCTTCTTCTACACCACTTACATCTTGAAAATTAAGATTCCCCAATTCTGGTATCCTTCCATAAATTCTATAATCAGCAGGAAGAGCATCAAGATCGGCTTGTGTTCGAATAATATCAGTAGCTACCAACATTCTAATATAATCAGTAGGACGGCCGTTTGGATTATCTAAAGCCCTGACATTTTCAGCAACATCTCTTAATATTACCTTATTTGTTGCGTATGCAAAATTCGCCTTTGCTCCATAATTTACCTCACCGATATCACCAGTATAGTCCAATTCGAACTCAAAACCATGGGCATCTACAATCCCGTAATTTACAGGTGGCATATTCCCTCCAAAAGAAGGGGGTACAGACACTACCCTTGAATCCAGTATATCGTAATTGTGTCTTTTGTAATATTCCGCACTAAAATAAATACTCTTTAAAAAACGTGCATCTATACCAATATTGAATTCACTGGTTTTTTCCCATGTTAATTCTTTATTTACAATCCCATTGTACTGCACTCGACTCTGGGGAGATGTCCCAAATAAATAATCGCCACTAACGCCAAAAGACTCACTCCATTTCCAACCACCAACTGCATCATTACCCGCTAACCCCCATGAAGCACGTAGTTTTAAGAAATCAATACTGCCAACTTTAAAAAAATCCTCTTTTGATACTATCCAGCCTGTAGATACGGAGGGGAATGTTCCCCAACGGAAACCAGGTGCAAAAAGCATTGAACCATCACGACGGGTGGTCACTTGCATAAAGTACTTTTCGTCATAGTTATATGCAATTCTTCCAATGTATGAAGCTCTCCCTGTTTGACTCTCGCTTCCACCAACATAAGAATCATCTCTTGAACTTGAAGTAGCCCAAAATTGATCTTTTTGCAACAAAGGATACCCCTCTCTGGTACCATAAAACCTATCGTAAGAACCTTCGCTTTGTTCATAAACAAGAATAGCATCTATCCCATGTTTCCCAAAATTCTTGGTATAATTGGTAGAGAAGTTTAGTTGATAGTTTGTTGTTCCTATTTGTTCTTTTACCAAACGCTCCTTATTGGGATATGATGATTGTATTGTACCTGTAATATTATCGGTTGGTATCCTTCCATTTGATCCTAGTTTTTCTGTATTGTACAAAGTAGTTTTTAATTCAAACTGTTTATTTGATGTTCCTGCATAATTTTGAGAAAATTTGGCAGTTGCCGACAATCCATCTAAAAATGGCACTTTGTATGTCAGCGCAAACAAACTGCTGATATTGCGCTCAATCCAGGTATTAGTACCTCCTTCTTCAATAAACGCCAATGGATTTCCAATCCATCCTGGGTTGATAAATTTGCCATCATCAGTTTTAGGCTTAGAGGTTGGCAGGTAATAAAGTAAACGCCCCCATAAATTACCAAAATCACTTCTAACACCAAAGCCATCATTATCTTCCTGCATCACAAACCTTTTTCTTGTCCCCTGACTATAGGCAAGATTCACAACACCACTAAGATTCTTGGTAAAATCAACATTGACATTTGATCGAAAATTGTACTTCTTAAAGTCAGCATTTTTCACAAAAGCTGTTTGGTCGAAAAAAGACCCACCCACAAAGTACCTTACATTATCAGAACCTCCGGAAGCCGAGACCGCATGCCTTTGCAATGTAGGATCCTTATAAGCTAAATTGTACCAATCCCTTGCTGGATCATTCTTGCTAAAATATTCAACCTCTAAATCATCATAAAATACGGATCCCGTTTGAGCAGAAGCATAGTTCTCTAATCTGACCATATCTTTCATATCCATATACTCGGGGATTTTAGAGGGATTGTCGAAACTATATGAATAATTATAGTTTAGTTTAAAGTCACCACTTTTGCCAGTTTTTGTAGTAACCAGAATAACTCCATTGGCTGCACGGGCTCCATAGATAGCCCCGGAAGCAGCATCTTTTAGAACTGTAATTTTATCAACCTGAGCATAGTCCAAGGCGTTAAATGCTCGCTTATCTCTTACTATTCCATCAATCACGTATAACGGTTGCTGTGTTCCTGAATCTTTCCAAGTGTTTATAGATCTTATACGAATATCCTCAGCATAACCAGGTGCACCAGAAGCCTGTGTAACAAATACTCCACTAATACGACCAGCTAGTGCATTTGAAAGGTTAGCTACGGGAATTCGCTCAACATCTTCAGCTTTCATGGTAGCTACCGCTCCAGTAACTGATTCTTTCTTTTGTGTACCGTAACCAATAACAATAATTTCGTTCAATTGTTCGGCATCCAGTACCATCTCAACATCTACTGTACTTCTACCAGCAATCGAGATTTCCTGTGTTTTATACCCTACAAAGGAAATAGTAAGTAAAGCATCATCAGGAACAGACAATTTATATTTGCCATCAATATCAGTAGTCGTCCCTAGAGCAGTTCCTTTTACTACAACAGTTGCCCCGGGGAGACCATCTCCATTTTCATCTGTGATCCTACCGGAAATATCGACTTCTTGTCCGAGAATTATTTCTAACGGAGTTTTATCCCTGCTTTTTCTTTTGCTGATATTGATGAAATTATTGATTTGCTTGAATTTGAGATTAGACACTTTGGAAATAGCCATCAGTACCTCGGCTACAGAAGCTTGCTGATAGTCCAGATTAATCTGATCACTTTCTTTCAGATCCTTTTTATCATAAGCAAAATTAAAATTGGTCTTGGCTTCAATTTCTAATAATACTTGTGCCAAATCAGAATTTGTCACTTTAATATCTACCAGAACTTCCCTTACACTATTAGCTTTTTGGGCATTACCATTGGAAGCAACCAACATACCCGCAAGAGTGCAAATTATCAATATACCTAAAATCGTGTATTTTGACATCATATATATTAGTCGTAAAAGTTTTATTTTCATAACTTTAAGGTTTGGTTTTATAATTAAAATCATTAAAAATCATTTCCTGAGATTATTGAAGGTGCTCGAATACATTCAATAAAACTGGAAATCAACACACTGTTTCCGGCTCTCCTTCTTAAGGAGGCCGGTCTTTTTTTAGATATCTCTATTTCATATGCATTTACCTAAATGTAATGGTTACTAATTCATTGTTGATAGTGTAGTCAAACTTTTTGGTGAAACTCATTCCTTCCAAAATGCTGCTTAAGTAATCATTTTTAAACCGTGCAGTATAGCTCCACTCCTGTTTGTTTTTCTCCCCATTCCTGATTTCAAACTTCACCCCATACCATCTGGACAATTTTTTAATTGTTTCTTCGAAATGGGCATTTTCAAAGCTCAAAATGCCATCTTTCCAACAAAGTTCATGAAGTGGGTTAAACTTTGAAACTACCATCTTGCTATCCGTTTTGTTGTACCTGATTCTTTCTCCCGGTTCAATAAATACCTGACTTTCATTACTTGGCTCACTTAGTGACACCAAGACTTTGCCTGTTTCCAGATCAACATCTATAAACTCTTCATCACTATAGGCTTTAATATTGAAAGAAGTCCCCAATGCCGTAGTAGTTACATTTCCTGTCTTTACTGAAAAAGGATTTTGAGGATCGTGTGCCACATCGAAATAAGCCTCGCCGCTTAAAATCACATGTCTTTTATTTGTACTAAAAGGCTTTCTATATGACAAACTGCTTTCCCCGTTTAACCACACAACAGTACCATCAGAAAGAAAAACCTTTAACTTTTCTCCTTTGGCATTCACTTTATGCACCCATTGTTCGTTATTTTCCACCGCCTCATGAGTCGTATCCGTTTGACTATAAAACACAACAGACACAGCCAATATCAAAACAACAACTGCCGCTGCAAAATATTCGGCTCTTCTCCATCCGGACTTTATCAACATACCTGTCATCCTGGTCTCATATCCGGATTTGGATTTCTTGTCAATCGTGTTTTGAATGTTATCAAAAACAGCATCAGATTGATCTATTTTGACTTTAGTCTTAATTTCCTTCCATGCTATTTCTGACAGCTTAAAAAGCTTGTTGTTCTCCTCAGAAGCATTGGCCCATTCCATAATTTCCACCTTCTCTTCCATAGTAGCTTCCCCCGAAAGTACTTTGGCCATTATCCTGGAAAATTTTGGTTCAATCATTTTATATCTATTAATATTTACTTTAACTGCACGTCAATAAAAGGACACAGCCTATTTATTTTCCCCTTACATCAACAGTAAAAAGACTTGTTTTTTCTGCTCAGATTATCCGGTCTTGGTATCTCGAAGCACCTTCAAGGGAGACCTAATGTCATGATTTTGAACAAAAGGAATCAATGCTGACCTCATTTTAGAATAAGCCCTTCCCATCTGCACTTCAACTGTCTTAACTGATAATTTCAATAATTTTGCTACGTCGTTGTATTTTAAGCCATCCTCTCTTACCATACGAAAAATCAACTTGCATCTGGGGGGCAACTCTTCAATGGCTTCAAGTACCTTTTCTCTTAGTTCACTCTCTAAAAAGTTGTTTTCCGGATTTTCAAATGACGTTATCACTTTACACTCTTCGGAATCCAGTGTTTCAAATAAAAAAATTTTATTATCCCGGATATAGTTGTAGCACAGGTTTTTTATAGAAATATACAAGTATCCGTCAAGGTTTTTTATATCCGATATTTTTTTTCTCTGATCCCAGATTTTAACAAAAATCATAGAAACTACTTCATCAGCATCTGACCGGGACTCAAGAATATAGAAAGCGTAATTCAGTAATTTTGGATAATAAATATTGAAAAGTTCTTTGAAAGCAAACCGATCATCATGCTCAGATATAGATTGAACTATTCTGCGAATAGAATCCAGCTGTTTATCCCTGTCTATGTGATTATTATTTGCCAAATCAGCTTTTGCTTATTAGGTATCCCTTAAACATGACACAAGTTTTAAATTTTTCCCTTACACCGGAAATAAAAAACTTAAAACAAGTTATCACCTCCTCCGGTACTTATCCTCCCAATAGCTGGCTTCTTTGCCTAAGGCTATTTTACGCTTGACATCTTCAGCATTCAGAATCTCACTTGACGGTCCTTTGGATGTGAAATGATAGTTGCCACACTCATGGCAGTGGTACACATTGACCGGCCCGGTGTTTGGAGCATGATGATTGCGAGACCTGTTTTGAATCAGAGCCTCTTCGGCCATTTCTTTGGTTTCGTAGCATCTTTTATTGGTTACACAATTCATCGACGTTTCATTTCGAGGTTTTCCAATTCAAGCTGGTAATCGTATTGCAAGTCTTCATGTAGCGTGGCAAGAGCATGCTTTATATTCTTGATCTGCATATCAAACATATTGGTCAAAACTCTACTTTGGTATAGAGGAATGCCCGAATCTTTGAGAACAGTACAAAAATACATCAACACCCCCACTGTAGTCTGCTTGTTTCCCAAATATCTAATGAACTTGTTGGCTGACCGCAATACCTTTCTCAGGGTCTTTTTGGCCAAACATGTATTCCGAGTATTGATGCTTTCCACCTGTTCATCCATGTCTCTTTTGACAGACTCAATGTACCCTTGCTCGTCATGTGCTTCAAACAACAGATAGGTGAGTAATTCCTTGTTGTCTTTTTTGTATTTCCCGATCCTCAGGCACAGTTCCAACAAATCATCCTTTCTCAGGTTTTTTAGTTTGTTTTTTTAATTGATGAATGGTGGAATCAGGACTGCAAATCAAATAAAAAGGCTGTCTTTTCAGACAGCCCTTTTTATTTGTATTAACACTATTGGTGTCCGAGAAAAGATTTTGCCATCTAAGAAAATTCATCAAAATCACCCCTAAATCCCCTAAAGGGGACTTTTTGATCACCCCTTCAGGGGACGGGGGTAGTTTTAGGAAATCGAAAAAATCTTTTCTCATTTCGTTTAAACGTACTTTTTCAGGGTATTTA
>NZ_JBDKWG010000124.1:0-79834 GCF_040151475.1 Reichenbachiella sp. MALMAid0571
CCTAAACTCAAATCTTAACCAAGTCTAAATACCTCCATTTTGTTAAATATAACTGTACCATGTCAATGAACAAACCCTCTCCAAATCCCTGCCGGATTACTTAAGGAGGCGCAAAAGTAATAGAGTTTTTATCAATTACAAGACAACAATTGAAATTATCTGAACTTTTTCCAAAACGTAGATTAAATAAGCTAGCTGGATCACTCAGAGTCTAAAACTTTAAACAAAATGAAGAGCTAATTGCGCAACTCCCTTAAGCACAACTTTTTTAAAAAAAATCATATCAAATAACTGAACAATGAAATGTTTCGCTCAAACAAATAATGACCGATTAATATTTAGTTCAATTTTAGAGTGATAAATTAGCATTAGAAACAGATAACATCATCAGTGTATGCGGTTATACTTAAATATCTGAATTTCAACCATATACACATAGTTTATCAGATCAGAAGTTGGGCAGGTTTTCACAAACACATGACCTTATACTTTCCAGCTTTTTACTATCCCTATGAGCAAAAGATTGAATATAAACAAGACATTGCACATCAAAAATCGATAGCTTCAACTATTGTTAGCGGATGGCAATGCACCGACCAAATAATCGAAAACTGTTAACAAATATTAATGCTTACTAAAAGAATATGGGTAAGTTGACAAAGTAGGGATATGTAGTTAGAAAAATAATGGCGAGCCTAACCTTTGAATAAACGGGGCATCAGTCATGCAAATTTATTAACTGAAGGTGAGGGATTTTCTCCCATTCCCCGTATTGGACATAGTGGTGAGAAGTCTCCGGAAGTGGCTTGACAATACTTCAAGTGAAATGAAGTATAGAAGTCACTCAGGTTGTCCTATTTTTTGCCTGATAAATCCAACCAAAACTTCCAGTCCTTTATCAAAATTCTCATTATTAGGAATGATCAAATCTGCATCATTCCTAAATGGTACTATGTATTTTCTAAATGTAGGCATCACGTGCTTTTCAAAACGATAGAGCACATCATCCATATCATAGCCTCTTTCCTTTCCGTCGCGAATTATCCTCCTTTTAAGGTTTAGAAAATCTTCCGCATCAATAAAAATCTTTAAATCCAACAAACTGGCCACCTGTTGAAGATAAAAGACGAATATCCCTTCAATTACGATTACAGGAGCAGGTTTAAACTCCAAATCCTTCGCAACAACATTGGGATTATTATAGGTGTACTCCTTTCTACGTACAATCTGTCCTTTTTTTAAAAGACTCACATCCCGGGCAAACTCCTCCTGATTTATAGAATTGGGTGTGTCAAAGTTTTTAACACCCTGACTGTCTATTGGCTGATCCTCTCTGGAAATATAGTAATTGTCCTGAGAAAGAATACACAATTGATCCTTTGAAAAAAAAGCCTTCAATTCAGAAATAAATGATGTTTTACCTGATCCACTACCTCCTGTAATACCTATCAGATATGGTTTATTGATTTCAGACATATATCAATGATAACCAAGATTAATGACATTTGGAAGCATCAGGTATGTACCTCCAAATATTCAACAAGTTTTTTAATAGCAATACCTCTGTGGGAAATGGCATTTTTCTCTTGCATAGACATTTCTGCAAATGTGCAATTATAGCCATCAGGAACAAAAACAGGATCATAACCAAAGCCATCATCACCAGATAACGACTCGGCAATCGTTCCTTCAACCACTCCTTCGAAAGTCTTGACTTTACCTCCAATTATTAGACATATCACCGTTCTAAATTGAGCTTTTCGATTGGATTTACCTTGCAGGTTTTGAAGCAATAAATCTATATTTTCCTGATTGTTCTTTGCTTCTCCTGCATATCTGGCAGAAAATACACCAGGGGCACCATTCAATGACTCAACCTCCAGGCCAGTATCATCTGCGAAACAATTGACACCAAATTTACTGCTAACAAAATTTGCTTTTATAAATGCATTTTCATCAAGAGTCAGACCATCTTCAGGTATCTCAGTAGCCTGCCCGATATCATTCAACCCTACGATCTCAAATCCACCCAAAAGAGATTTCACTTCACGAAGCTTGTTTTCGTTGTGAGTGGCAAAACAAATCTTCATAGAAAAAGATATAATTAAGGTCTAAAAGTGACCAACTTAAACTCGAATATTAGTACTGTATTTGGTGGGATATTGTCTTCATACTGATCATAGAACTGATCACCTCTAACACCATAAGCCACTGCAGAAGGCATGAAGAGTAAGGCTTTACTTCCTTTAGAAAAAATACGCACATCATTATCATCCGTCATAGACAATATTTTATTGAGTCCGTTTCTAAACTGAGCCAAAAATGAGGAACTGATCCCACTGCCATCTTTCGTAAAATTAAACCTCAATGGAGTATAAATTCGTCCGGCAACATCAATACCAGCATCTATAGCTACATCTTCAATTGTGGTATCGAAAACTTTATTGTTTAGAAACATTCCGGTATATTCCACGGACACTATATCATTGTAATCAGGAGTTTCGCCATTTCCCTCTTTTGTCAGAGCATATCTAATCCCTGTATCCTCAGTAATTACATTTTCAATACCATATTCTGTAATGTACCATTCGATAGAGTCATTGTCTATTCCGCTTTGGCGTAAAGAATCTGCGGTAATTTGAGCCGGATCGTCCAAATCACGATCACTGCCCGAACAGGCAATAAATATCGACAGTGATACAATACTTGCCACAAAAACCAAATCCTTCATCTTTCTACAGAATAATCTCATATTCAATCTCTTAATTAATACTTACCAATTCTATATCAAAAATCAAAACTATATTTGAATCAATGTCCTGATACCCCACTTTACCATAACCAATACCTGAGGGGAGCATAAATGTACCCTTCGCTCCCTCGTTGAGCAAAGATACAGCTTCTTCCCATCCATCTATCAAGCTTATTTCTCCTATGGTGTAATCAAATGTTCCTGATGTGGTTTCGTCAAATACTGTTCCGTCAAGCAAATACCCTTTGTACTTTAAAGATATGGCGTCCCCATCTTTTGCATTATCTCCTGTTCCTTGCTCAGTAATTATGTAGTTCAAACCTGAAGAAGTTTCCACCACATCAGTCAGTGATTTGGTATCAATGTATTCATCGATTTTCTCTAAGTCCATCTCCAAAATCTGAGCATCACTCAACACTTCAATTTCAAATACCAATACTTCATTGGCTCCAATAGAACCACTACCTGATCTACCATAGGCCAGGTAGGATGGTATGATTATAGTTCCCTTGGCTTCCTCACTGATTTGCTGAACTCCCAGATCAAACCCGGAAATTACCTGCCCTACGCCAAAAGTATATGTAAATGGTGCACCTCTGTCATACGACGAATCAAAAGTGTTGCCATTCAACAAACTTCCTTTGTAGTGAACCACCACCAATTCTTCTACCTCAGGAAAATTCCCTGTACCTTCTCTGGTAATTATATACCTAAGACCCGAAGTAGTGGTCTGAACATCTTGCAAATTATTAGTTGCAATATATGCTTCGATTTTCTCGTCATCAATAGCAAACTGCTCTTCAACACTTAAACCTGAATCACCTCCGCATGACCATAACACCACTGCCATAGTCATATAACCTACTCTTTTAAATACCGATTGAAATTTCATTCTTTTATTTAAATTGATTCAGAACCCTAACAACTGACTATTTAATCTCCAGTAGTTCTACTTCAAATTTCAATATTGAATTTGCTTTTATTTCGGCACTTCTTGCCTGGCTCCCATAAGCTAATGAACTTGGAATGTACAAAGTTGCCTTAGTGCCTTTGTTTAGCAAAGCAAAACCTTCGTCCCATCCTCTAATAACACCACCCTGCCCTAAAACAAAATTAAAAGGTTGGTTTCTGTCATAAGAGGAATCAAACTTAGTTCCATCTAACAATGTACCATGATAGTGAACCTCAATATTTTGACCTGCCACAGCATTTGGCCCTGTTCCTTGTTCGGTAATCACATACCTCAAACCAGACTCTGTAGTGATCGCTTCTATGCCTTTTTCGTCCAAATGCTTGTCAATAATCTCTCCATCAATTTTGATCTGACCTTCGGCAGCAGCTATAATCTCAGCATCCAGTTCTTCTCTATTTCTGATTTTTTCCAGTCCTACATAAAATTTGATTTTACTGTCTTTATCCAAACCTTCAGGCATAGGGGCTCTGAATGTTTTTTCAAATAAATCAGCAGCAGGAACACTAAATAATATACTGTCTCCTTCTGAGCACAATGTAAATGCTTCATATATTATACCTGAACTTTTCCATTGCTCTTCATTGTAAGAGATAGGAACAGCTCCTCCTCTTTCACTGGTATCAAACAATACGCTATCAGATTCAGTTGTATATTTCATATTGAAAAACAAAAAATCGCTTTCGTTTTTCGTTCTTCCTTCAGTTTTGTTTACAAATTCAACTTCAACTCCCGATGCAGTGGTTGCTGTTTCTTTTTTTGGTTCGCATGACTCTATTAGCAAAACAGCTAATACCAAACTCATCATCTTAATTTTCATGTTTTTAATTCTTTAGAATGTTTTGTTAATAATTTTTTAAATTTTTCTACTGTTGCTTCAAGGCTTTCGCAGGACACACCACCAGCTGCATTTTTATGTCCACCACCATTGAAATGCTCACTGGCAAATTTCTTCACAGAAAAATCACCTATAGATCGAAATGACATCTTTATCTTCCCATCACTTTCTCTCATAAAGGCAGCCATATTTATTCCTTTGATCGACAATCCATAGTTCACCAAGCCTTCCGTGTCACCAGTTTGATAGTTGAACCTGTCCTGATCTTCCTTACTTATAGCAAAAAAGGCCGTATTGTATTCTTCTATCACCTCAAGCCTTTCAGACAAAGCAAAACCCATTAGTTTCAACCTTTGTAGTGAATAGTTGTCATATATAAGATTGGCAACCTTGGATACATCCGCACCTAATTCTATCAAATCGGCCACTATATGATGAACTTTCGGAGTGGTAGAGGGATGCCTGAAATTACCTGTATCTGTCATCAGTCCGGCGTACAATGCGTCTGCTATGCCTATTGTAATCTTTTCCTTTTCTTCCAGCATTTCGATCAGGTCATAAACCAGTTCTGCTGTTGCTGCTGCTTCTGTTGACCAAAGTACATAGTCAGCAAAATCTTCGGGTTCCAGGTGATGATCAATCAAAACCTTTTGTGCTTCCGACTTTCTAACCAATTCTCCCAAATCTTCTATCCTGTCCAGACTAGAAAAATCAAGACAGAAAATAATGTCAGCATTTTCTACCAAATAGGCCGACTTGTTTTCATTTCCTTCATTATAAACCAATACATCCTTATTTCCATCCATCCAATGAAGAAATTCAGGATAGTCGGTAGGTGTAATTACGGTGACCTGATGGCCTGATTTTTGAAGAAAGCCAGCCAATCCCAATGAAGAACCCAGTGCATCAGCATCAGGTTTTACGTGAGTAGTAATTACTACCCGCTTCGGGAGGTTTATTAAATCTTTAAACGCTGCGAGGTTTTGCATCAATTTTGTAAAAAGCAGGTGCAAAAGTGTGTATAATATATATCAAAACAAAACGATGCATGGAGGATAATAATAGCAGTTTCTTTCATATCCTAAATGATTACATTTAGCTTTGCCCGATTTTAAATTTTAAGACCGAAAATTCAGATGACAGGAAACAAAACATTCACAATGATCAAACCTGATGCTTTTGCTGCAGGAAACTCAGGAGCTATTATCAAAATGATAGAAGAAGCAGGTTTTTCTATCAAAGCGATGAAGTTAGTCAAACTTTCAGCAGAAAAAGCCGGGGGGTTTTATGCCGTTCATAAAGAACGTCCTTTTTACAATGACTTGTGCAAATACATGTCTTCAGGTGCCATCATTGCCATTATACTTGAAAAAGAAAATGCGGTAGCTGATTTTAGGAAATTAATAGGAGCTACGAATCCTGCAGAAGCGGCGGAAGGAACGATCAGAAAATTGTTTGCCAAATCTATAGAAGCCAATGCTGTTCACGGCTCTGATTCTGATGAAAATGCAGCTATAGAAGGTTCGTTTTTCTTTTCTGAGCTTGAGAAATTCTAAAGGTAGTCACCCTTCAAAAGAAATACTAGCCCTGATTCGTCAGGGTTTTTTATGTTTATTTTTAAAAAACACCTTTTTGATCCATTTGGGTAAAACTATCGCTCCCAAAAGTAAATAAGGATAATAGGTTAACAGACGCCAGAAGATGGCCGATATAAAAGTATAAGACCCCAGATATTGTTCAAAAAATGGGATGAAAAAATACTCTGCAGTGCCACTACTGCCCGGAGTAGGCGATATAAGCATTACTATCCACATAATCACTTGTCTTGAGAAAATTACCATGTGTTCTCCAAAAGAGACATCAGCAAAAGAAGATACAATGGAATTAAGGGTAATGTATCTCATACACCAAATAAAAATAGTGATGGAAGCTATCATCAACCAATATTTCGCATGTTTTCCCCTAAGTTCAGATGATGCCATGATGATCTGATCTCCATACATACTTGCCTGATGCCGCCATTTATCGAGCCAACCCCAGGAAGTTACCTTCAATAGAATCCATTTAAATGATCTCGGCTTGGCAAACAAACCATACGACATAATCAAGGTGTATATCGCAATTAAGCCGTAACTGATAAAAAAGAAGTATGGCAAACTATTCCCAATCTGAAGATTGGCTGCTTCTACATCCGGAAATACCTGACCCTGGGCAAGTAACATAACACCAGGTGCCGCCAGAACAAAAAACAGGTTGTCCAATATGGCAGTAACCATGACAAATGCCAATGATTTTCCAAAATTTAGCCCTTCCATAGTGAGAATAAAAACAGCTACTGCTGTGCCTCCTACCACCGATGGAGTAACCGCTGAAGCAAATTCCCAGAGTACTATGATAACAATACACCGCATCCATGATATTTCATTGTCGGTAATGAGTCTCAACCTATATGCATACCCCGCATGCCTGAGAATGAGGGTTAGCAAAGAAAAAAAAACGCCCTCTTTGTTTGCATCGAAAATTAAGTGCAAATTGTCTGAAGTGACGTTAGGGTCGTTGTAAAAGAGAAAGAAAACTATACCAATGCCAAGAATAACAGGAATCCAAACATTCCTCGGGTTTAAAACTTTGAATACCTTTTTAGCACTAATATCCATTAATCTACTGCTACTCCTTCTAACTTTTCGATCCAAAAGTTGTTGAACCCTTCACCTAAATGGATAGTAATCATACCCAATTGAAGTAGTTCAAGAATGGCTAAAAAATTGTACACGACTGCAATCTTTTCGGGCTTGGTTTTAATGACATCCTCGAAAGAAAGTTTGTCACCTGTACTTAATATATTGAGAATAAAAACCTTTTGATCTGATATAGTATAAGGATATTGAACCACATGATGAACAGGCTTGTTCTTCTCATACTCATACCTGTCCAAAACCCGTTGATAAACCTTCAGCAACTTATACAGGTCAAGATCCTGCAATTCCGCCTCCACATTGGATGATTCAGAAAGTTGTTTTATTTCTTTAACCAGATTGCCTCTTTTTTCTCTGTCGAGTCTGTCAGACTCCAACTGGGACAATTCTGCAATAACTGATTTATACTTTTTGTATTCCAATAAGTGCTTCACTAATTCTTCCCTTGGATCAATCTCTTCTCCCAATTCATTGATTACCGGCCGTGGCAAGAGCATTTTTGCTTTTATTCTCATAAGCGTAGCAGCTACCAATATAAATTCACTGGCCACTTCCACGTTCATTCGCTCCAACTGATGAATATACCCTAAAAAATCTTCCGTAATTTTCGAAATTGGAATATCATGAATATCCAACTCATCCCTTTGAATAAAGAAAAGCAACAGGTCAAAGGGACCTTCAAAAAGAGGTAATTTTACTTCAAAGCTCAACTTGGAGTTAATTTATGTTTTGAATCAACCAAAGGTAAGTTGAATTGATGAAATTATCTGAAAAAAGAAAAATTTATGAAATGTAACGGTTCTGTTAGAACAATGACCCATAGATCATAGAAATTACTCAACCTGAGATTTTCCCTTTTTCAACGTAATTATCAACATAATTACTCCAATAGCAATCATCGGAATACTCAGCATCTGCCCCATATTGAGAGCCAAAGAATCCTCAAAAGCTTCCTGATTTTCCTTGAACATTTCATCGACAAATCGTGCAGACCAAAGGACGATCATCATAACGCTGAAAATAAACCCATCAGCAAACCTATGACGATGATGATACCATATATGAAGCAGGAAAAGAAAAATGAATAAACAATACACAGATTCATACAGTTGAGCAGGATGCCTTGGAATACCCAGCGCATATATGTCCGCATACTGAATACCTCTTTCTTTATACAACTTATAGTTAAGGGGTTGATTTGCATCCTGATAAAAATGTTCACTTAGAGCAGGATACCTCATGAAAGCAGATTTAATGTTCATGCCAATAAACGAAGCGGCTTCTTGCTCAGTGAGATCTGTTCCTTTTTCAAATTTCAATTGGATTGTAACAGAAACATGCCCCGGAATGTCACTTTTTGCCTCTCCCCCTTTCGAAAAGTTGACCTCTTCAATTCCTCTTTTAGCATCCAAAAACAATTCTTCAGCATTTCGGGCGAATACTATCCCATAATCTGAACCGGTAGGTAACCCAATAATTTCAGAATTCATGAAATTACCAAAACGGATAAATAATCCTACCAGGCAAACGACCAAACCAACTTTGTCAAGCACCCATATATAGCTTTGATCTGCTTTTTTTCTGCTGTATAAATACAAGGCAACCAATATCCCTATAGCTCCACCGTGACTGGCCAGCCCACCTTCCCATATTTTAAGAATTTCCAAAGGGTTAGCCAGGTAATGAGAAGGGTTATAAAATAAGCAGTGTCCCAAACGAGCACCTACTATCACCGCCACCACCATGTACATAGTGAGTTGATCAACGTCTTTTACATTTTTTCCTTCGGCTCTAAAAAACCACAACATAAACTGCTGACTGACGATAAAACCCAAGGCAAACAACAAACCATACCATACTATTGGATGCTCATTGCCTCCGGGTAGGGGGATTCTAAATATGGTGGGGTCTGCACTCCAAATGATAAAGTTTAGCATTGTCATATTTCTTTATTTTTTTAAAACCTCCAACTATTCAATCAGATCTGGTTAGAGTTTTAATCACAATTTTCTCCAAAAATAAGGAGTTAGGAGCATTAATACTGTAAATAATTCAAGTCTTCCTAAAAGCATTAAAAAAGCCAAAAACCACTTCCCAAACATTGGTAAATGGGCAAAATTATCCACGGGCCCTACACTTCCTATACCCGGGCCAACATTGCCCAAAGAAGTAGCTACTGATCCCATAGCCGTTTCCAAATCCACACCTAATGATGCCATAACGATCGATCCAATGGAAAAAATAGATATGTAGATCATGATGAATGCCAAGATATTGAAAGTAATATCTCTGGGTACTGCTATTCTATTGAATCTCACAGGTATGATAGCTGAAGGGTGCAACTGTCTTTTCAACTCAAGAATACTGTTTTTCAATAAAATGACATGACGTACAATTTTCACTCCTCCGGATGTTGATCCTGCTGACGCACCAATAAACAACATAATGAAAAACAAAATGGTAATAAAAGACGACCACTGTGTATAATCTGCCGAAACAAACCCAGTGGTAGTCACCACAGATACCACCTGAAACAACCCATCTCTAAATGATTGCTCAAATCCTGTATCAGAGGTCAGGCTTATGGCAAAGGTAGTAATGGCAGTAAGTAACACGCATGTGCCAAGATAAAACCTAAACTCTTCATTTCTTATTACTTTTTTGAACTGCCCATGCAGACCAAAGTAAGTCATAGTAAAATTAGTTCCCGCCAAAAACATAAATAACACCATCACATACTGTATGAATGGGGAGAAATGTGCAGCACTGGCATTTTTAGTAGAAAAACCACCAGTTGCCATAGTTGTCAACCCATGATTGAGTGCATCAAAAAAAGTCATGCCTCCAACCCAGAGCAATACTGTTTCCATACCTGTAAGCATCACATAGATCAACCACAAACGCTTAGCTGTCTCCTTTATTCTGGGTTGCAATTTGTCCGGTGAAATTCCGGGAGATTCTGCTACGAACAACTGCATGCCTCCAATGCCCAGAATAGGAAGAATTGCCACAGCCAACACTATAATTCCCATACCTCCTATCCATTGCGTAAGACTTCTCCAAAAAAGAATGCCTTTATGTACACTTTCTATATCCGTTAAGATACTAGCCCCGGTGGTAGTATAGCCCGAGATGGTTTCAAAAAATGCATCGGTAAAATTTGGAATGGCTCCACTTAAAATATATGGCAGTGCACCAAAACAAGACATGGATACCCAACCTAATGTCACAATAAGATAACCGTCTTTCTTCTTTAGTTCCTTATTGCTCAAATCCTTGGTTACAAACCACAAAATAGCTCCAACACAAATAGTTATCAGGCCTGACCAGTTTATGGCAATCAAATCCCCTTCACCAAAGTACATGCTAAAAGGAATGCATAGTAACATAAAGACACCATTGAGCATCAGCAATAGCCCTATGATATTTATAATTACCTGATAGTTAAATCTCATTTGAAAAATCCTTCAACCGTTCGAATGCATTCTGGTTTAGACAATACAACGACCCTGTCTTTTTCTTTAAATCTAAAGTTACCTCTTACTGTAATCCCCTGATTGTTTCTTATCACCCCACCAATAATGGCAGATTTAGGAAAATTGAGATCTTTTATTTCTACATCAAGAATCTTAGAATTAGGTTTTACTTCAAATTCCACCAATTCTCCATCTACACCATGAATACTGATAAGATTAAGCACCTCTCCCTTTCTGATATGCCTGAAAATAAAGCTCGCAGCAATTAGCTTCTTGTTGATCATTGTATCCACGCCTATATTCTGAGACAGGTGGATATAATCTATATTTTCTACCAGTGCAATGGTCTTTTTGACATTATGATTTTTTGCTACAAGAGAAGTAATAATGTTCGTTTCGGAGTTTCCGGTTACAGCAATAAAAGCATCCATATCCCCTATTCCTTCTTCCTGAAGGAGTTCAACATCACGTCCATCACCATTAATGATAAGTGTATCCTGAAGTTGATCAGCAAGTTCAAAACACTTGTCTTTATCCTGTTCAATCAGTTTAATCTTATACTTGCTGCTCAACTGCATGGCAGTTTGGATGCCAATTTTGCTACCACCCAGGATCATCAGATTCTTAACGGGTGTTCTTGTTTTACCAGAAAGATTCATCACCCGTTCCAAACCATCCGGTTGGGTGATAAAATATGCATGATCGTTCAACATGAATTTATTAGTTCCATGCGGAATAATAGTTTCATTGCCCCTCAATATAGCTACAGTGTTGAAATTACGATCTGGGTTTAAATACGCAGTATCTGCAAGCGATTGATTGAGCAATTCTGAATCTTCATCAATCGTAACTCCTACCAAAGAAAGTATTCCCTTTTCGAATTCAAACGTATCAGTCAGGGCTGTTTCCTTAAGTAGTTTTTTAATCTCCTTTGCCGCAAGGGACTCTGGAGAAATTACTTCGTCTATCCCTATAGACTTTAGATTCAATATATCCTTTTTGTGCAAAAATTCGGTATTTGATATCCTTGCGATGGTTTTTTTTGCTCCCAGATTCTTTCCAATGATTGCTGTGGAAATATTTGTGCTTTCAGATTCCGTAACAGCAATAAGCAAATCGGCCTTTGATATCTTTGCATCCTCCAGTATTTTGTAGGAGGTAGAACTCCCCTTGATAGTGTTTACATCAAGATGATTGGAGATGTATTGGAGTTTTGAGCTATCAAGATCAATGATATTGATATCGTGCTCTTCAATAGCCAGTAGTTTTGCCAAATGGAATCCAACATCTCCTGCACCGGCAATTATAATTCTCATGTAGTAGCTGCTATGAAATAAGAGTGCAAATATAAAAAACTCTATTCCGGTAAAACTAATAAGCGAACATATAAATCAGGTTTAACTAAGATTCAATAGAAATTAAGGAGATTTACTGCTTTTCTTCCATTTGATTTTTTGCCGGAATTGTTTTAAAGTCTCTGTTTCTTCAAAGGGTAAATAGCAATCAACCCCAGAATAGGTCCCGGAAGTAAAACCAGTATAACATTACTAATATCGAAATAACCAATGAGATAATTTAAAGTGTAAATACTTGCAATCGAAACTGTATAGCCAATACAGTTCATTAAAATAAGGCCTGACCCAATCTGACTTTTGGGAGTTGTTATAGCTGCCAACGCAGAAAATTGTGGAGAATCACCTACTACCACCCATCCCCAAACCAGCATGTAGGTAAAAAACACAGGCAAAGGAAATTGGATGAAAACAGGAAATAGAATGATACACAATCCTGAACCCAATAAATTGACCCATGCTACGAAAGCACTGCCCCACTTTTCTGACAATATCCCTCCAACTGAAGACCCTATGGCTCCACTACCAATAATTAGAAAAGTCCATAAAGATATATTGTCAACAGTACCTCGATGATGCGCCAAAAGAGTAGGAATAAATGCCCAAAAAGTATAAAGTTCCCATTGATGTCCAAAATAACCGAAAGAAGCAGACCTGTATCCACTGGATTTAAACAATGTACCAATACCACCCGGATTAAACTTTGCCATAGGCTGACGATATGGTCCGTCTTTGATAAAAAACAACACCAAAAAACCTCCTGCGCACACCAAAATGGATACAACTCCCAACACCACAGACCATTCCAACTGACTGCCAAGTGCTCTGATTAAACTGGGAAATGCTGTACCCAATACCAATGCTCCTACCAAATATCCAATAGCCTTACCCAACTCGTCTTTGTACCAGTCGGCAGCTATCTTCATGCCAATGGGATAAATACCTGCCAGCATAACACCCGTCAAAAATCTGGTAATCACAACAGATAACAACTCCTTTGGAAGGAAATAAATAGAAGCATTAAAAACAGCTCCTACAATAGAGCAAACAAAAAAAACCTTGGACGGGCTAAACCGGTCAGCTACTGCCGTAAATGCAAAAACCAAAGTACCAATGATAAACCCTGCCTGCACGGCGGAGGTCACACTACCAAGATCACCAGGTTTTAACCCCATCTCTATGATCAAATCAGGCATTATTGCATTTCCTGCAAACCATAGAGAAGTGCCTGCAAACTGGGAAAAAATAATTAAAAAAAGTATTCGCTTGGATTTCAACAGAATAAAATTAACTCCTTTTTAGAAAGGTAAAGGACAGATTTAATTGGTCTCAATGACAATAATATTAAAGTAATCTTCCTCCTCAAAAGAAACACGTAGTTCTTCCCATAAAGAAAGTTGATCGGCATTATTTTTTTATACAAATTACAAAATTGTATTAGGAAAAACCAGGACTTTTAATTCTGTCCTGACCACCAATTCATCACTATGGACATAATTATTGTACTACTTGGAATATTGACACTCTTACTTCTCATCCTTGTGTTGCGATTAAATGCTTTTATTGCTTTTGTCATCATATCCCTTTTGGTTGGATTGGCAGAAGGAATGCCATTGGAAAAAGTAGCTTCATCTATCCAAACCGGTATGGGAAGCACTTTGGGCTTTTTAGTAGTCATACTGGGTTTTGGAGCTATGCTGGGGAAACTGGTAGCAGAAAGTGGTGCTGCACAACGTATCACCACCCAACTCACCGCTACTTTTGGAGTAAAAAACATCCAATGGGCACTGGTTCTTACCGGATTCATTGTAGGCATTCCAATGTTTTATTCTGTTGGGTTTATTATTCTTGTTCCGTTGGTATTTACCATAGCAAATACTACCAGGCTACCATTACTCTATGTGGGATTACCTATGTTAGCGGCATTGTCCGTTACACATGGATACCTGCCTCCACATCCGGCTCCAACCGCAATAGCCATCATGTTCCATGCAGATATTGGCAAAACCCTGATTTATGGAATTATGGTAGCCATACCAGCCATAGTAGTTGCCGGGTCGTTGTTTTCACGTACTTTAACCAAACTGAATCCCAAACCTTCAGAGAAGTTCTTCAAAGCCAATCCCACCCAAGACAATTTACCTTCGATGTTTACCAGTGTTTTCACAGCCCTTTTTCCGGTCTTGCTGATAGGTAGCTCCGCCATCCTGCAATTTCTCCTCGAAGATGGCTCGCCCCTAAAAAATACAGTAACCCAATTAGGTAATCCTTTGTTGGCCATGCTTCTTGCCGTACTGTTGGCAATAGTAACTCTGGGCATCAGAAGGGGAAGGAAAATGGATGATATTATGAACTCACTGGTAGAATCCGTTTCAGGAATTACCATGATTCTGTTGATCATAGCCGGAGCTGGAGCATTAAAACAGGTATTGACAGATAGTGGTGTCAGCGAATATGTAGCTTCCTCTCTCCAGCACACAAACATTCATCCACTTGTACTGGCTTGGCTTATTGCTGCCATCATCCGAGTTTGTGTGGGGTCAGCTACTGTAGCAGGGCTTACTGCTTCAGGGATCATGTTGCCCTTTCTTTCTATGTCTAATGTTAGTCCCGAGCTAATGGTACTTGCTATCGGTTCTGGCAGCCTCATGTTTTCTCATGTCAATGATGGCGGTTTTTGGATGTTCAAAGAATACTTTAACCTCACCATCAAAGAGACTCTTTCCTCCTGGACAATTATGGAGACAATCGTTTCAGTAATGGGATTACTGGGAGTTCTTTGTATCAATTATTTACTTTTTTCATAAAACACATATACTTCAACAAGTAAAAATTTATTTTTATAAAATGACACAAAATATTGAAGAAAGCATACTCAGGTTAGGTCTTGAGTTGCCGCCTGCACCACCGCCAGGTGGAGTCTATCGACCTATTACCATTGTAAACAATATGTTGTACGTTTCTGGTCATGGCCCCTGCCTTCCAGATACCTCGCTTATTAAAGGAGTGGTAGGGAAAGACCTTACAATAGAAGAAGGCAAAAATGCAGCCCGTCAAGTCGGATTGACAATGCTGGCTACTTTGAAAGACAACTTACCTGACATCAATAAAGTGAAAAGAGTAATTAAAGTATTGGGAATGGTCAATAGCGCACCTGATTTTCACCAGCATCCAATGGTCATCAACGGCTTTAGTGAACTAATGGCAGAAGTATTTGGTGAAGAAAATGGCCTGGGTGCAAGAAGTGCAGTTGGCATGATTTTACCAGGCAACATAGCTGTAGAGGTTGAAGCCATTTTCGAGTTACATTCTTAACAACTACTCATTTTTCAACTACAAGAATACCCCCTTTAAAAAAACTTTAAACATGGATCATTGGTACGAAATAAAAAATATTGATGAGATCCTCTCCCCAAGCCTGTTGATTTACCCAGACAGGGTCAGACACAACATTGAAAAAATGATTGAAATGGCGGGAGGAGTAGAAAGGTTGCGTCCACATGTGAAAACTCATAAACTACCTCAACTAATATCCATGCAGGTAGATTATGGCATTAAAAAATTCAAATGTGCGACAATCGCTGAAGCAGAAATGGTGGCTCAAAACGGTGGAGAAGATATTCTCATAGCCCACCAATTGGTCGGCCCAAATATCAAGCGATTAGTTGCTCTTATCAGGCAATTTCCCAAAGTGCTGTTTTCTGCTATTGTGGACAATGAAAAATCAGCCGGTTTACTGTCAAAACAAGCTCAGGAAGATCATGTAAACATTCCTGTTTTCGTCGATATAAATAGTGGAATGAACCGCTCTGGCATATCACCGGGGGATAAAGCACTTTCCTTATATAAATTAATAAATGAGTTACCGAACATAAGCAACGGCGGTCTCCATGTTTATGATGGACACATTCGTGAAATCAGTTTTGACGACAGAAAAACGAAATGTGAAAAAGAATTTGGGGTAGTTCAGAATTTGATCAAAACCATCGAAGCTGAAAATCTGGAAATACCATCGGTCATAGCTTGTGGCAGCCCTACTTTTCCGGTTCATGCACAGCATAACGATCGGGATTTAAGTCCGGGCACTACCATCTTCTGGGATTATGGCTACAGTTCAAAGTTTAAAGATATGGATTTTTTACATGCTGCTGTGTTGCTTACACGTGTGGTCAGCAAACTTGAAAACAATCAGGCCTGTCTGGATTTGGGACATAAATCCATAGCTTCAGAGATGCCACACCCAAGGGCAAAAATCATGGGAATAGACGACTTTGAAATGATCACTCATAGTGAAGAGCATTTGGTCATAAAAAATAAGGATAAAACTTACGAAGTAGAACAAGCATTTTATGCGATTCCAGTTCATATCTGCCCTACAGTTGCCCTGCACCACGAAGTATATGTCGTAGAAAACAATGAAGTGGTGGACAAATGGGAAGTTGTGGCTAGAAAGAGAATGCTTAGTATTTGAAATTAAATTTTTAAACAATTCATGGTCACAAAAAACAAACCCCTCATATTAGATTTTCACCTTGACCTTTCCATGAATGCACTGGAGTGGAACAGAGATCTTACCTGGTCGGTAGCGGAAATACGAGCGAAAGAAAAAGGAATGACTGACAAGCCCGACAGGGGAAATGGTACAGTTACTTTTTCAGAGATGAGGGCTGGCAATATTGGGCTTTGTGTGGCAACATTGATTGCACGGTATGTCAAAAAAAGCAATAAGCTACCGGGATGGAATTCTCCTGAACAAGCCTGGGCACAAACTCAGGGACAACTTGCCTGGTACCGGGCTATGGAAGAAAAAGGACAACTGGTGCAAATCACTAACCTTGCTGGCCTTGACTCACACCTACAGTTATGGGGAAATCCTACTATAGATACGCCAATAGGCTATATATTAAGTCTGGAGGGAGCTGATTCTATTGTCACTATTAATCACTTGGAAAGGGCCTATGAACAAGGACTCAGGGCAATAGGCCCTGCGCATTATGGCCCAGGCACGTATGCTCAGGGTACAGATGCCACCGGAGGAATTGGAGTAAAAGGAAAAGAATTGCTAAAAGAGGTCGAGAACCTCGGGATTATCCTGGATGCGACCCATCTATGTGACAACAGCTTTTGGGAAGCCATGGACTGCTTCCACGGACATGTATGGGCAAGTCATCAAAATTGCAGGGCATTAGTCAACCACAACAGGCAGTTTTCTGACGAACAGCTAAAAGAACTAATCAGTAGAAATGCCGTCATCGGTTCTCCCTTGGATGCCTGGATGATGGTGTCGGGTTGGGAGCGTGGCAAATCCACACCTCGAAGCACAAGACTCTCTTTGGAAAGCATGATAGACCACATGGATCACATCTGTCAACTGGCCGGAAATGCCAATCATATTGCCATTGGTACTGATCTGGATGGTGGATTCGGCACAGAGCAATGCCCGGCCGACTTAGATACAATAGCCGATCTTCAAAAACTTCCCAACATGCTTGCCATCAGAGGATACTCTCAAGATGACATCAGTAGCGTCTTGCATGGCAATTGGTTAAGGTTTTTAAGAAGAGCGTGGGAATGAGTTTCACTTTAAAAAAACAACCCTCCAAAAGTTTAAAATTTTTAGAGGGCTCGAATATTCTTAGGAAAACTGGGGTACTATTATAGGCAAACGCATCTAAAAACAAAAACCTCATTACCGTACCCCATGAAATTAGAATCAACCCTAACAGACCCCAGAACACCCGTCTGCCGACGAGGCAGGTGCCTGAGGATAGTAAGAATTTTTAAATGCGTTTGTCCTGGGTATTATTATTCTACCCGTTCCACTACCAAATTATGGTTGGTATAAATGCAAATATCAGCTGCTATATTGAGGCTTTCACGAACCATTTCTTCGGCAGTGAGCTTGTCTCCGGCGTGTTTTTTCATAGCAATTGCGGCAGACTGGGCATACATGCTACCAGAACCAATCACTGCAACATCATTATCCGGCTCCAACACATCTCCTGTACCGGATACAATCAATATTTCATCTTTGTCTGCAACGATTAACATGGCTTCCAATTTCCTCAGGTAACGATCCATCCGCCAGTCTTTAGCCAATTCTATAGCTGCACGCTTCATATTGCCGCCATAGGAATTGAGTTTTTCTTCAAACCTTTCCAAAAGGGTAAAAGCATCAGCCGTTGATCCTGCAAATCCAGTCACTATCTTTCCATCTTGTAATTTTCGTATTTTCTTGACATTGCTTTTGGCCACTGTGTTCCCAAGTGTTGCCTGCCCGTCTGCCCCTATCGCTACTTTTCCGTTGTGTTTGATGGCACATACGGTCGTTGATCTCAATTTAGTCATCTAATTCTTTTCTATTGGATTGTGTAAAACGAAAAAAAGGCTTTAGAAGTTTGTCCTAAAGCCTTTCAAATATTTCATATTGTTTAAATCAAAATCCTAACCGGATCTTCTATCAGTCCCTTCAAAGTCTGTAGGAAAGCCGATCCTACAGCTCCATCTACAGTCCTGTGGTCACAAGTCAATGTCACTTTCATTACATTACCCGGAACGATTTCGCCATTTTTTACTACTGGAGTTTGCTTGATCGCACCTACTGCCAAAATACAAGATTCCGGTGCATTGATAATAGAAGTAAATTCTTCTATACCAAACATACCCAGGTTAGATACGGTAAATGTATTTCCCTGCATTTCATCCAACTGCAATTTTTTAGCCTTGGCTTTAACACCAAACTCTTTTACTTCAGCTGAGATCTGAGACAATGATTTGTTGTCTGCAAATTTTACTACCGGCACTACAAGTCCGTCTTCAATAGCCATTGCCACACCTATACTGATATGGTGGTTTTTTCTAATGCTATTGGTGTCACTCATCCAGTAAGTATTCACGTCCGGATGTTTTCTCAAAGCAGCAGCAGCAGCTTTGATGATAATATCGTTGAAAGATATTTTTACAGGAGACAGGTCATTGATACTTTTTCTGGCCTTCATGGTTTTATCCATGTCGATCTCCATAGTCAAGTAGAAATGTGGTGCTCCAAATTGGCTGTTGTTCAAGCTCTTTGTGATCGCCTTTCTCATTTGAGTAGCTGGCACATCTTCATAGCTTTCTACTCCAACCACACCCGGTGCAGCTGTTGCTCCGGCTGCTACAGGAGCAGCAGAAGGTACAAATGACTCAACATCTCTTTTTATTATTCTTCCACCGTCACCACTTCCTTGTACTTGTGCTAAATCTATTCCTTTTTCTTTGGCCAGACTTTTAGCCAACGGGGAAGCTACTATACGACCATTGCTCGACACATTACTAGCTACCGGAGTAGCAGTAGGAGCAGCATTGGCTTGTGGAGCAGTAGATTTTTGTTCAACTGGTGCTGGAGTTGTTGTTTCTTTAGCAGCAGGTTTAGCTGTTTGAGCTGTTTGAGCTGTTTGAGCTTTCAACAATGTTTGATAATCAGCTCCCTTTTCTCCAATAATGGCTATTACACCATCAACAGGCACACCTTTTCCAGCTTCCACGGCCTGATAAAGTAGCACTCCATCTTCGTAGTTTTCCAGTTCCATTGTGGCTTTATCGGTTTCTACTTCCGCCAGTATATCTCCTGACTTTACAGTATCACCTACCTTCACCAACCAGGAAGCGATTATGCCTTCTTCCATAGTATCACTCATCTTTGGCATAGTGATTACCTGAGCATTGATGCCGGAAGTATCAACGGCTTCTGCCGGAGCAGTTTCTGTCGCATTTTCGGCTTTTGGTTCTGATTCAGTTTTTTCAGTAGCTTTGGGAGTGCTTGAAATGCCAGCCAGCAAGCTGTCTATATTTTCTCCTTTTTTTCCAATAATGGCTATCACCCCATCAACAGGTACCGATTCTTTTTCCTGAATTCCAATGTGCAACAAAACCCCATCTTCATAAGATTCCAACTCCATTGTTGCTTTATCCGTCTCTACTTCAGCCAGGATATCTCCTGATTTCACAGTATCACCCACCTTCTTCAACCAAGAGGCAATAACTCCCTCTTCCATGGTGTCGCTCATTTTGGGCATTTTGATAACTTCAGCCATATATTCTAGTGTTTTTAAATCAAACCGCTAAATTAGTTTTATTTCGATCTTTATTCAAATTAAATACTGTAGTTAATCTACTTTTGAACCAACTAATTTTCAATTCCCGAAATTAGTTGACTCTTTAATTAAGAATTATACGGAATACTGTTTAATCCTGGTTTTCAAATTATTTCAATGCCTTTAATCTCTACCTCTTCTTATAAAAAACCCAAACTACTGTTCAATCGACATATTGAAACAATTGTTCCGGGGCTCTTACGAAATGTAAAAAATGCATCTAAATATGAAAGGGAGAGAATAACAACTCCCGATGGCGACTTTTTAGATTTAGACTGGATCAAAAACGGAGCTAAGAGGTTGGTCATTATCTCTCATGGATTAGAAGGGGATTCACAACGTCCCTATATAAAAGGTATGGCAAAAGCTTTTTCCAATGACAATTGGGATGTATTGGCCTGGAATTTCCGAGGTTGTAGTGGAGAAAAAAATAACACGAAGGTTTTTTACCACAGTGGAGCCACCTATGACCTGCAATCCGTTGTAAGTCATGCTACGGAAAAACAATATGAAAAAATAATACTAATAGGGTTTAGTCTGGGAGGAAATTTGACGCTTAAATATTTGGGCGAACCTGAGTCGCAGAATATTGAGCAGATAAAAGGAGCGGTGACCTTTTCCGTTCCGTTAGATTTAGCGGGCTGCTCAAATGAAATCGATCAGCCGCATAACATTCTATACTCCAGAAGATTTTTAAAGTCGCTAAAGAAAAAAGTGAAAGACAAAAACGGAGACCTTGCGGGGTTTGGCAATATAGATATCGTCGATTCTTTAGGCTCTATCTACGATTTTGACAATGAGATTACTGCTCCATTGCATGGTTTTAAAGATGCCAACGACTATTACCAATCATGTAGTTCCAGAAATTTTATTTCTTCGATAAAAATTAAGACCTTAGTGGTAAATGCACAAAATGATCCATTTTTGTCAGCGAGTTGTTTGGATACATCGTTGTTCGAAAATTTGGATACAGTATTTTTCGAAACACCTAAACAAGGAGGACATGTAGGATTTAGTTCTTACAATGAAACAGGCATGTATTGGTCTGAACAAAGGGCATTGGAGTTTGTAAACGAGGAATTGGAAAAATCATGATTGACAGGTACACTATATATTCGGTTTCAGAGGAAATATCGAAAAGGTTTAACATCCAAAATGAAGAATCTCTCGAAGCAGAATATAACGCAGCTCCCACAAAAAAACTTCCGCTAATCGTAAATATTGCCAAAGAAGGGCTCTCTTTTGTGTATTGGGGTACTATAGAAAAATGGTCTAACAAAAAATCTATTTCTTCTAAACTAATCAATGCCCCAATCGAAGAACTGCTAAAAAAAGCTACACTGAAAGCAGCATTGCAAAGCCGTAGATGTATTATTCCTGCAAATGGCTTCTACCTGTGGAAAACTGTAGGAAAAAAGAGTAAACGTCCTTATTATTTCAAACTAAATGACCAAGCCCTTTTTGGAATGGCGGGACTTTGGGAAGAATACGATGACCTTGACGGAAAAATGTTGCATACTTTCAAGATAATTACTACTGAAAACAAATTAGGCATCAAAGAATTTGGAGATGAAATGCCCGCCATATTGAGTAAAGAAAATGAACAGGAATGGTTGAAGCCAGGGTTACAATCAGATGAATTATTGAATATGATAAAACCGTTAGATTCTATTAACAATATCAGCTTTCACCCTGTATCTCCATTCATCAACAACATCGACTACAACTTTCCGGAAATGATCAATATTCAGCCTTCTATTGATCAAAAAGGGAATTACACTTTATTTGAATAAAAAATTACTTTTTTGGTTTTGATTTAATTCCTTTTATTTTTGGTTCGTTATCAGCTGAAACTATATTACTATGAACAAACTTTTTAAATGGGTGATCCCCATGCTGATAGGCATTTGTTTTCAGGCTCAGTCCCAAAGTTTAGACAAGAAAAAATTCAAAGCGGAAGGGTACTTCTACACCGAAAAATTTGACAAAGCGAGAGAAGCTTATGAAGAAATTCTGACAATCGATTCTGATTTTGGAACAGGCATCTATCGATTGGAAATATGCTCACTACTTACAATAGCCAAAAACAAACCGCTAACCAAACTTGAATCGTTTTCTAAAACTCAGGGTAGAAAGGATAAGTTTTACAACTACTGGATGGCCAAACTATATTTCCAGCAAAACAATTTTAAAAAAGCAATTGAAACAGCGGACAGGTTTATCAATTCCAAACAGTATAAGAGTAAAGAAATCATACAGGAAATTAAAGATTTAAGAGATAAATCTGAAAAAATATTTGAATACTATAACTCTCCGGCCAACTATGAAGTGGAGCATTTGCATAGCAATGTGAATTCAAACTTTCATGAATCCAGTCCTGTATATTTCAGAGAAAAAGAAGAGCTTTTGTTCCTGTCGTCCAGGCCTGTAGATGGTGAAAACTCAAAAGGTGAGACATTTTACATCTATGAATCCAAAAGAGATGGTGGTGAGTGGACTCCAGCCAGAAGATTGGCAAATCTTGGAACTTATAAATTGGAAAATGCCAATATCGAAGTAGTAAGAAATGACGGACGGCTATTTGTTTACTCCGATAAAGGTGGAGGGGATTTATTTTACAGCCATCTGACAAATGGCAAATGGAGTTCACTGGTAGAATTTGATGAAAAAATTACTGACACAAAGTTAGAATCTCATTTCTTTCTCAATGAAAAAGAAAACAGAATTCTCTTCGCTCATCGAAAAAAATCGGGCACAAAAGACCTTGATATCTTCCAATCAATAAAAGATCCTTCGACCGGAACATGGAGTACACCAGTACACATCACTTCAAAGATCAACTCAGATATGGATGAAGACTATCCGTTTTTATCTGAAGATGAAAAAACGCTATACTTTTCATCCAAAGGACATGGCTCAATAGGAGGTTTTGATATTTTCAAATCAGAATTAGATGAAAGTACAAATACATGGTCTGAACCGGAAATGCTGAAATATCCGATAAACACCCCTGATGACGACATTCAATTTAAAATTGATGAAGAATTGAACTCAGGTTATTTTGTTTCAAACAGATTTGAGTCAAAAGGGCGATACGACATATTTTTCTTCCATGAAGCCGATAAAGTATTTGTGGAAGGGAAGGTACTTGACGGAAAAGGCGAGATAGTAAGCAATGCCGAGCTAAAATTCAGTCAGAAGAGAAGTACAGGCCTGTTGGTACGGTCAATGTCGGATGAAAAAGGACAGTTCAAAGTAACTTTGGGAGCCGATGATGAAATTACCGTTGAAATCAGATTTCATCAGGAATTAATTCATTCCGAGTCTTTCACCAGTCCGAATTCAAATGGAAGTTCAGGTATTTTCAATATCGATTTCAAGCTACCAATGAAGAAAGAAGAATTGGTCGCAGAAATAGTGGAAGTAGAAGAAAAAGATCCTAAATACGCCCAGGTAGAAGAAATATCAAGCAAGTTTAGAAAAAGCAATAAAGCACGGATAGGCAACATCTATTTTGCCGTAAATGACTATCAGCTACCTACAGAAGGAAATGAAAGACTTGACGCATTATTAGAAGCATTGAAGCAAAATCCCACTTTGAAATTTGAAATTTCAGGTCATACGGACAATCAGGGATTGGCTTCAGAAAATTTGACCCTCTCGCATAAAAGAGCCGAATCGATAGTGGCTTATCTGGTGAGACAGGGAATAGATTCTAAACGGCTGATCGCCAAAGGCTATGGTGAAACCAAACCACTTGCCTCAAATGACGATGAAGAAAACGGAAGAGAATTGAACAGAAGAATAGAAGTAGCTGTACTGGAGTAGTAACTTTTATACAAATTCTCTTAAATTGCTTTAAAAAATTATTCAAATGCTTAACTCAAAAATAGTAGGTACTGGTCACTATGTGCCTGATAATGTAGTAAAAAACAAAGACCTGGAATCGGTCATGGAAACCAGCGATGATTGGATCGTGGAACGCACCGGAATTCATGAAAGAAGGCACATTGTGCTAGGTGGTGAAGACACTACATCAACCATGGGCACCAAAGCGGCCAAAATGGCTCTGAAAAATGCAAACCTGCAGCCCGATGACATAGACTTTATCATATTTGCCACACTTAGTCCTGACTATTATTTCCCAGGCCCAGGAGTTTTGGTACAAGAGCAATTGGGTATGAAATCTGAAATTGGTGCGCTTGATGTTAGAAATCAATGTTCCGGATTCATATATGGGCTGTCTGTTGCGGATCAGTTTATTAAAACAGGCATGTATACAAATGTACTGGTAATAGGCAGTGAAGTACATAGTGGTGGCCTGGATATGACTACAAGAGGCCGTGGGGTTTCAGTGATTTTCGGAGATGGTGCAGGAGCCGTGGTAATGCAAGCGATAGACAACAATAAAACCGGAGTACTTTCCTCCCATTTGCACTCAGAAGGAAAACATGCTGAAGAACTTTCTCTCATTTCACCAAGCACCACCGACTGGGTGCCCAATTTTATCGAAAGAAACGACCCTGAAGATATCAGGTATTATCCATATATGAATGGAAACTTTGTGTTTAAAAATGCCGTTGTAAGATTTCAACAAGTGATTATGGAAGCCTTGAATCATAACGGCTACAAACCAGAAGAAATTGACATGCTAATACCACATCAGGCGAATTTAAGAATTAGTCAATTTATCCAGAAACAGATGAATTTGCCCGACAGTAAAATATTCAACAACATCCAAAAATATGGCAACACGACTGCCGCATCCATTCCGATTGCATTGAGTGAAGCGGTAGCAGAGGGACGTATTAAAGAAGGAGATTTGTTGTGTCTTGCTGCTTTTGGAAGCGGATTTACCTGGGCAGCTGCATTGATTCGATGGTAAAAGATTAGTTTTACTATATGCGTCTCTCTGCCAAAAAATCTGTACTACACATTGCTTTAATATTATTTACAAGTTCATTGTATGCTCAGGATTTTTACCTGAACCTAAATGACTCCAGCATCATCGCAACAGGTGATTCTTTAGACAATAAAAGACATGGTAAATGGGTTTTTAAAGATCAATACAATAAGCTGGTGGCTTTGGGTTTTTACGACCATGGTGTACAGGACAGTATTTGGGTTAGGTACGAAAATCGCCGTATAAGAGAAATACTCCGACTTAGAAATGGCAAAAGGGATGGAACCTACACAAGCTACGATCCCTTCGAAGTAATTGTATCAGAAGCCGAATATAAAAACAATGTATTGGATGGAGAATACATCGAATACTACAATACAGGCGCTATGGGATTGCATGGCTACTACAAATCCGGCCTGAAAGACAGTACCTGGATTGAATATTCTGAATATGGCATCCCAAATTATATTAAAAGGTATAAAAACGATCAGGCACATGGGCAATGGGAATTCTACTATCCATCTTCCAGGCTTCAACGCATCGAGTCCTATGCTTACGGTACTGAAAACGGACAATGGACAGAATACTACAAAAACAAAGTAATTGGTCGCCAGTACTACTATAAAAATGGTTTGCTCGACAGCCTCTATCAGGAATATTTCGACAGTGGATTACTCAGTGTGGAAGGGTTTTACAAGTTTGGACAAAAAATGGGTGTTTGGATCAACATGACACTCAATGGCAACATCTATTCTATAGGAGAATATCAAAATGACCTGAAATCAGGAATATGGAAATACTTTCACGAATCCGGTGCACTGCAATCTGAAGGTGAATATAAAAACGGACTGAAGGAAGGCCAATGGATTTACTATTACGAATCAGGAAAATTGCAGAGTATAGGCTCTTTTCAAAACGATGAGAAATCCGGACTCTGGGGACATTTTTATGAAAATGAACAAATTCTACAGGATGAAAACTGGGATCAGGGACGCTTGATTGACGTTGGAGACTACTTTTCGATCAAAGGTGAAACATTGCCTAAAGGAAACTTTTTATCAGGAAACGGTATTCGCAACACTTACTACGAAACCGGAGAATTGAAGTCAAAAGAGGTTTACGCCAACGGCTATGCCAATGGACATTGGGTAACCTTTCACAGTAACGGAAAAATAGAATCTGAAGGAAACTATGAAAATAATATCCGCACAGGAGTGTGGAAATACTACAACCGAAAAGGTAAACCGATCGGATCAAAAAACTTTGACTCCAATTAGCCTTTCATAAAATACACTCTAATGGAAATTGTATTCAGGCCTTTTTCTCAACTTACAAATGAGGAGCTGTATGCCGTTTTGCGTTTGAGGTCTGAGGTATTCGTGGTAGAACAAAATTGTGCTTATTTAGACCTAGATGATTGCGATCAAAAAGCAATGCATCTCTTAGGGTTCCTCAGAACAGAACTGGCAGCATGTGCAAGAATATTCGCTCCCGGAGATTATTTTGATGGTTATGCCTCTATCGGACGCATTGCAACCTCTCCCAGATTCAGAAACCTAGGCTATGGCAAAAGAATAGTAACCGAAAGCCTGATGAAAATCTCCGAACTATATGGCTCAGATTGCCCTGTCAAAATTGGTGCTCAGGCATATTTAACAAGGTTTTACAAATCACTTGGATTCACCAGCACTCAGGAGGAATACATTGAAGATGGCATTCCGCATGTATATATGATGAAGTAATGTCAACACAGTATATCTTTTTTTACGGCACGCTCATGTGCGCTGAGGTTTATGAAGCCATAACCGGCAAACCTCTGGTAGCGGAAAACGCTACTTTAAGCGATTTCAAAATTTACAGCCTGCAAAACAGGGCTTATCCGGGAATTATTCCATCAAAAGATTCGGAAGTTAGAGGACTGGTAACTAAAGTTGGTCAGGAAACACTTGATCGTCTGGACTGCTTTGAAGGAGAAGAATACCACCGGACATTGGTAGAAGTAACCAGCACAACTGGCAATATCATTAAGTCTTGGGCTTATGTTCTAAAAGAAAGCCACCGTTCACTAGCTGAAATGGAGGGTTGGGATTATGAGAAGTTCCTAAAGGTTCATTTGGAAAACTATCTCTTATAAATTACTTACAAATACGGCTTTGCATTTTTAGGGCATTTTCATCAAACAAAGCGTTTGATAAATAGTAACAAGCACTATCTGGTTTATTGATTTTCAAATAGCATTCTGCCATCTTGGTCAATAGAATCTCATCTGATGGATTCATAAAATACGTGGATCGAAAGTATGTAAGAGCCTTTGTGAAATCATTTTTCACGTAGTACTCAATCGCCATATTAAATTTTTTTCTGTACCTTTTAAGACAATCAGGATTTTGAAATGTAATAGGAAGTATCATCCTTGTATTAACAGTAACACCCTCGACTTTTCCTGGATTCCATTTCCCAGAAGTCATTTCAATTGCTTTCAATGAACGTGCTGTTAATATCGAATCCATTCTATTTAATGCATAAAGACTATCTAAACCTCCATTCTGATTTATAATAAAATGGATATATATTCTGCCCATTTTACAACCGAACCTTGCTCCAACAGTATACTTTATCTTTTTATACAAATAATCATAAAAGTCACTCATATCTCCATCAATATATGTGGGCAAACTATCCACCTCTTCATATACAATATATTCATTTGAAGGCATCTCATTTTCATTCTGCGAAAAGCAAAAATTGTATTTGGCACATAGTAGTAAAATCAGTACCCAGCTTAACTTCTTTATTAAATTCATTTTAGCTTAATTTTAATATTGGTCATTTAATATGTCTCTTTCTCAATCACAAAATACCTCAATAAATTCAAACTTCTCTCCGTCAAAAAATCCCAGGTCGCTCATCTTGGCTTTTGGAATCACAAGCAAAGCCATAAATGAAAGGGTCATAAAAGGTGAGTTGAGTGTAGAACCCAGCAACTTTGCAAAGTGGTCAATGGCACTGTATTCTTTGGCTACCTCATAGCCATCTTTGTCACTCATAATTCCCACTACCGGAAGACCAAGAATCATTTCATGATTGTTCCCCACTGCCGAAACTCCTCCTTTTTGCGCAATGATCAAATTTACAGCTTGACACATCGCCACAGAATCCACCCCAACCACGACTATGTTGTGGGAATCATGCCCCACCGAAGAAGCAATTGCTCCTTCTTTAAGTCCAATATTTTGAACATACCCCACCGCTACCGGGGCATCAGCATATCGGTTTACCACAGCTATTTTGAGAATATCATTTTCTATGTTGGTCTGCTTTTCATTGTCAATTAATACGCTGGGAAATAACTTGAGATTGGTAATCAACTGGCCATCCAGTGCTTCCATCACTTGTACATTGGCTTTGGTGATTTCTACATCGAAATCTTCAACAATCTTGGGGGAAGTATTGAAATTGTTGACAATCTTATTTTCTATTCGCTCAATTCTGGTAATGCCATTTTCAGCCACCAACTCACCATTGATATAGGTTTGCTTTACATTGAAATCAGCAATATTATCAATCACAATGAAATCTGCCGGATCACCTGTCTGCAAAAGACCCACATTCATTTTATAATGCTCAACAGGGTTGACGCAAGCTGCCCGAAGCACCTTAAAGAGATCAATGTCTTTAGCCAAAGCCCTTTTCACCAATAAATTGATATGCCCCTCTACGAGGTTATCAGGATGCTTATCATCCGAACAAAACATCATATTCTCAAAGTGTTCATCCAAAAGCGGTATTAACGCTTCGAAATTTTTGGCAGCACTTCCCTCACGGATAAGTATTTTCATTCCATACTTTAGCTTATCGAGAGCTTCCTCAGCAGTAAAGCACTCATGGTCCGTACTGATCCCGGCAGCTATGTATTCCCTTGCCTGCTCCCCTTTCAATCCCGGTGCATGCCCATCGACAGGTTTGCCAAGCTTCTGCGCAACATCGATTTTCTCGAACACTTCTTTGTCCTTAAACAAAACTCCCGGCCAGTTCATCATTTCTGCCAAATAATGCACCTCAGGCTTTTTAAGTAAATATTCGACATCACTTGTATCAATCACCGCTCCTGCTGTTTCAAATGTAGTAGCAGGCACGCATGAGGGTGCTCCAAAATGGAATTTGAAGTTGACCTCATTGCCATTATTAATCATATATTCTACACCCTCCACACCCAATACATTCCCAATCTCATGAGGATCGGATATAGTAGCCACCGTACCGTGCACTACCGCCAGCCTGGCAAACTCAGAAGGCACCAACATAGAGCTTTCCACATGTACATGCGCATCTACAAAACCCGGCAATAGATACTGATCATCAACTATTGACACTTTTTCTATACTAATGATTCGGGTATTATCAAAAGTGACTTCCGCAGGATAAACCTCCTTATTTAGAATATCGATTAACTGACCTGATATTTTTTTCATGAGAAGCAAATTAACAAATCACAGGGACTTTTCTCACTCCTATTTATTTGAAGGTTGGCTTTAATGTTTAATATAAAAAGAAGTTTACTTTCTATTAAATGAACGACTTATATATTTTTGCGCCTCATTAAGTTTCTGATATAATCATAAGCTTATCAGATCACACTTTTGCAGAAAGAAAAAAGGAATGAAAATCGATTACCTGACCAAGTCAGCAATTTCTAAATTTATTGACAATGCCTTGAAAGAAGACATTGGAGACGGTGATCACACGTCACTTTCTTCTATTCCCGAAAAGCTGGAAGACCAGGCCAAATTACTGGTAAAAGGAGAAGGCATACTGGCTGGAGTAGAGTTGGCAGAAATGATTTTCAAAAAGGTAGATAAAGATTTGAAACTCGAAATCCTGATAGAAGATGGTAAGGAAGTAAAATCGGGAGACGTTGCTTTTATTGTCAGAGGTAAAGCCCGCTCTATATTGACCAGTGAACGATTGGTGTTGAACTGCATGCAGCGAATGAGTGGCATAGCTACTTATACCAGGAAAATGACTGAAATGATCAAAGGCACTGGAGCTCAGTTGCTGGACACCAGAAAAACTGCTCCAAATTTTAGAATTTGTGAAAAATGGGCTGTTAAAATCGGAGGGGGAGAAAACCACAGATTTGGATTATATGACATGATATTGCTAAAAGACAATCATGTGGATTATGCAGGAGGAATCAAAAATGCTATTGAATCTACTCAGAAATACCTGAAGAATTTAAACAAGGATTTGAAAATAGAAATAGAAACCAGAACCATCCGGGAGGTAAAGGAAGTGATGGAAACTGGTGGTGTGGACGTTATCATGTTGGACAATATGTTGCCCTCTATGATGAAGGAAGCGTTGAAGATCATAAATAAAAAATACAAAACAGAAGCATCCGGAGGAATTACCGAAAAAAATATCAAGGAAATCGCAGAAACCGGTGTGGATTATATCTCTGTTGGAGCACTTACGCATTCTTACCAGAGCTTGGATTTAAGTTTGAAGGCCATAAAATAAAATATTGATGTTAGTAAAAACCAGAAAGTACAAATTAAGTAATAAGACCTACATAGGATTGGCATTTAAAAACCTGATCAAAGACCAGTGGTGGGTTATATTGATCTACCTGGCACTATGTGCCGGATATTTTATCATACCAAATATGTGGTGGATTATTGGTGCTTCTATCGCCTTGGTTTTGTACGTTCTTTTTTGGCTCATTCAGTTTGCCGGCATCTCTCAGTTGGAACAAGGTAAATTTATGTTTGAAAAACTAGCGTATGAAATCACCAGCCAGCAAATCTTGATCAAGCTGGATACCAAACGGGGAATGCCAATGAAGTGGGAAAGCATCAAACGTGCCGTTGTTGGCAAAGATGCGTTTGTATTGATCGTAAATAAAGCCCAACTAATTCACCTTCCTTTCAAAATTTTCAATTCACACAATGAAGTGAAATTCATTGAAACCATATTGAAAAGAAAAGGGCTTGTAAAAGAGCAACAAACCCGTTGAGGACAAAATTATTGCACAATTAATCCCCCAATCCTGGCTCACTTCCTACTGCCAATACAGTTTTAGAGTTTCTAAAAGTTGAAACTTTATACCTGTATGGTTCACAAAAGGCAAAAGTAAAGTATTAAGCAGTACTTACTTCACCTCCTCATAGTCCACAAAATCGCCTCCTTTGAAATCCGTATTGGAAGGCTTTCCTTTTTTGCCTTCCGATGGAATGTAATCAATGTTTACATTTCCATCAGAAGGTTTTTTATATTGTGATTGCCTGTGATTTTGACCTGACGTATTTTGATATTTTTTCACAAAACCCGAAAACAGCATCCGCATGATGAAGCCTCCGACTTTAACGAAGATAAATATGATTAGAAATATTATTAATAAAAGCTTAAACATACCTTCATTTACCTATTTACTCAGGTATAAGTTTCGTTCACTGTAAATTTTCATGAAATAATCGTCCATCAGGTCATCTATAAAATAGATGGCTTCTCCTGTTGATTTCATTTCAGGCCCGAGTTCTTTATTCACATTTGGAAATTTATGGAAAGAGAACACTGGTTCTTTAATTGCATAACCGCTTTTATAAGGCTTAAAATCAAAATCCTTTACTTTTTTCTCACCCAACATCACTTTGGTGGCATAATTTACATAAGGTTCTCTATAGGCTTTGCAAATAAATGGCACTGTACGAGAAGCCCTTGGATTTGCCTCAATGATGTACACTTTGTCATTTTTTATCGCAAATTGGATGTTGATTAAACCAACCGTTTCCAATGCCTTGGCAATTTTGATCGTATATTCTTCGATTTGCCGCATTACTAAATCTCCAAGATTATAAGGAGGAAGTACTGCATAAGAATCCCCGGAGTGAATTCCGGCAGGTTCTATATGTTGCATGATTCCGATGATATATACATCTTCTCCATCGCAAATGGCATCCGCTTCTGCTTCAATCGCTCCTTCAAGGAAATGATCCAAAAGAATCCTTCCATCTGGCTTGTCCTTCATCAGATTTACCACATGCTCTTCCATTTCCTGCTCATTGATCACAATTTTCATACTCTGGCCTCCCAACACATAACTAGGACGAACAAGTAAAGGAAATCCAATTTCTTTTGATAATTCTATGGCCTGATCTGCATCTTCCACAGTTCCATAAGGAGGATAAGGAATTTTAAGTTCTTTCAACAGGTCAGAAAAACGTCCCCGATCTTCTGCAAGGTCAAGTGCTTCGTAACTTGTACCAATTACTTTGATACCATATCTGGTAAATTTCTCTGCAAGCTTCAGAGCTGTCTGTCCACCCAACTGCACAATGACACCTACAGGATTTTCATGTAAGATGATATCATAAATATGCTCCCAGAATACAGGCTCAAAATACAGTTTATCAGCAATGTCAAAATCCGTAGAAACGGTTTCAGGATTGCAATTGATCATGATAGTTTCATAACCGCATTCCTTGGCTGCCAATACTCCATGCACACAAGAATAATCAAATTCAATTCCTTGCCCGATGCGGTTAGGACCGGAACCCAGTACTATTATTTTCTTCTTGTCTGAAGACACAGACTCGTTTTCATCATCAAATGAGGAGTAATAATAAGGTGTTTGGGCTTCAAACTCAGCGGCACATGTGTCAACCAGCTTGTACACCCTTTTTATACCAAAATCATTTCTTTTGGTATAGACCTCACTTTCAAGGCATTTCAACAAGTGTGCTATCTGCCTGTCTGCATAACCCTTTTCCTTGGCTGTTTTCAGCAAATGCTTAGGCAATGATTCCAGAGAGTAATTTTCAATTTCATTTTCCAAAACAATCAATTCCTCAATCTGATGCAGGAACCAATTATCAATTTTGGTTAATTTTTTAATGGTTTTAAATGGAATGCCCATTTTAAACGCATCATATATATGGAATAATCTGTTCCAACTTGGATTTTCCAGACTATAAAGGATTTCCTGCTGGTCATTCAGTTCTCTGCCATCTGCTCCAAGTCCATTTCTTTTGATCTCAAGTGACTGACAGGCTTTTTGCAGAGCCTCCTGGAAGTTTCTTCCAATACCCATTGCCTCGCCTACGGATTTCATCTGAAGGCCAAGCTTGCGATCAGAACCTGGAAATTTATCAAAATTCCATCTTGGTATTTTTACAATCACATAGTCCAATGCTGGTTCAAAAAACGCAGAAGTGGTCTTAGTGATTTGATTTTTTAATTCATCAAGATTGTAGCCAATAGCCAATTTCGCTGCTATTTTGGCAATCGGATATCCTGTAGCTTTAGATGCCAATGCCGAAGACCGGGACACCCTTGGGTTTATCTCAATACCAACAATCTCGTCAGTTTCCGGATGAACAGAAAACTGGACATTACATCCTCCTGCAAACTCACCAATGGCGTTCATCATTCTTTTTGCCAGATCCCTCATGTTCTGGTACACCGTATCGGGCAATGTCATAGCAGGAGCCACTGTAATGGAATCTCCCGTATGAATACCCATTGGATCAAAGTTTTCTATCGAGCAAATGATAATAATGTTACCAATATTGTCACGCAGCAGCTCCAACTCATATTCTTTCCATCCCAATATACTTTGCTCCACCAATACTTCATGAATCGGGGATGCCTGCAATCCGGCGTTCAAAGCATTGTCAAATTCTTCAGGGGTGTTCACAAAGCCTCCGCCGTATCCACCGAGTGTATAGGAAGGACGGATAACCAGTGGAAATCCAATTTCCTGAGCGATTTCTTTTCCTGTTAAAAATGACGTGGCAGTTTCTCCTTTACAGACATTCACTCCAATTTCATTCATTTTCAACCTGAATTTCTCGCGATCTTCTGTGGTCTCAATAGCGCCTATATCGACACCTATCATCTTCACTCCATATTTCTCCCAAATACCGGCAGCATTACAGTCAATGGCCAGGTTCAGTGCAGTTTGTCCTCCCATAGTAGGCAAGACAGCATCAATATCGTGTTTTTCTAAAATTTCCCTTATGGATTGTTTTGTAAGGGGTTTCAAGTATATGTTATCGGCTGTTACGCTATCAGTCATGATGGTAGCCGGATTGGAATTGATCAGGGTAACCTCGATACCTTCCTCTCTAAGTGAACGGGCCGCTTGGGATCCTGCATAATCAAATTCACAAGCCTGACCAATGACGATTGGCCCGCTACCGATAATCAAAACTGACTTGATGCTATTGTCTCTTGGCATAGTAGTGCTATGGGGATTGGTGCAAATTGGCGCAAATTTAGATTAGAAAGGATTAGATTAAAAGGTAATCCACAGACAAATTTCCATTATTGGAATAATAATTTCATTTTGATTTTGTTATTCTTTTTTGATTGAGTCAATCGACTTAGATTTGAGACACATTATATGAAATTTATATGCTCAAAAGGAAAGCCCTAATAGTATTGACAACAATCACTGTGGTTGTTTCAGGTTGTACCAGTGAAAAATCTCAGAAGGAAGACAGAGCAACAACACAGGCAAGTGATGTAATAGGCAAATGGCAGGCACAATGGGTAACAGACCCTTCTTCTTATCCAGATGTAGATCCTTCTGTCAATTTCACCATGAATGGCAAGTTCGAATTTGATTCTAAAGGAAAGGTAACAATCTCTGCGTATGGTTACAAAGGATGCATTTTTAGTAGCGACACATTAGTGCATTCACTAAATTGGAAACTAAAAAATGACACCCTTCAACTGGTTAATGAAAATGACGTACATGGCATGACCTATTCTGTTTTGAACTTATCTACAGAAAAAATGAAACTCCAGCTAATGGATGACATATTTTTAAACCTGAGTAAACTCTGATATATAAACTAAGGTCATTTCAATTTTCTACCATTTCTCTTTCCAACAGAAGCGATCATTAGCAAACAGTCTCCATTAGGCTGATAACTGTAATTTTACTTTAATTCATAATAATCCTCAATTACCTTTTATATCTTTATCAGGTTTATTGTAAGAAAACAAAAACTCAAAATTTAAATTTTCAAACTCATGAAAAAATTTCTTGTCATAATTGGAAGTCTCATTGGCGTATTGATCCTGGCCATGATATTGATTCCGATCATTTTCAAAGACGATATAAAAAAGGCAGTGGATGATGCTATGGCTGACAACCTAAATGCAAATGTTTTCTATGATCCGGATGGCATTAATCTCACCCTTTTTAGCAATTTTCCGGACTTTACCTTCGGTATGGATGATTTTGGGATTTCCGGTATTGGCAAATTCGAGGGGGACACTCTGGTATCGGTTGGTTCCTTTGAAGTAGTAATAGACGTAATGTCCGTAATATCAGGAGATAAAATCACCATCAGTTCGATCACACTCGACGAACCAAAGATACTGGTGAAAGTATTGAAAGATGGTAGTGCAAATTATGATATTGCCAAGACCACTGAAGATACCGCCGTTGAAGAAACACCTGAAAATGCAGAGGCATCAGCTTTCAGCATTGGCATCAATAAATGGGAAATAGTAAATGGCAGTCTCGATTATATCGACGAATCAATGGCATTTACGACTTCCCTAAAAGGGCTCAATCACACCGGATCAGGAGATTTCGCCTTAGATATATTCGATATGATCACCAAAACCACTGTGGATGATTTTTCTCTTGGATATGAAGGTGTAGAATACATGTCTCGCAAAACCCTGGACATTGACATGATCATGAGTATGGATCTGGCCAACGCCAAATATACATTTAAGGAGAACACTGTTAAGTTAAATGATTTTGGTTTTGGATTCGATGGATATGTATCTATGCCAGATGAAGACATAGATATGGATATTACCTATTCAGGGAAAGAAATCTCTATGAAAAGCATTTTATCTTTAATTCCCGGTGATTATCAAAGTTACTTGGACGGTGTGACAGCTGGTGGTGAGGTTAATTTTGACGGCTTTGTTCGAGGTAAATACAATGAAACCCTACTACCAACTGTCAACACCAAATTAGGGATAAAAAATGGGAGTATCCGATATGCCGAATACCCTATTCCAATGGAAAAAATCAATGTAGCTACAGAATTGAATGTACCGGGAGAAAATATGAATGCCATGTCTTTTGATATGTCAAAATTTCACATGCTGGTAGATGGAGAAGAAGTAAGTGCTACTATGTCTTTTAAGAACCTGGACAATTACACCTGGGCATTTTCTCTTTTAGGTAATCTGGACTTAGAGAAAATTTTGAAAATAGTGCCAATAGAAGGCACCCAGCTTAAAGGCAAAATCAAGGCTGATTTTAAGACTTCAGGAAATATGGCTCTGGTAGAAGCTGAAAAATATGACCAGTTGCCAGCCAGTGGCAATATGTCCATTGATGGATTCTACTTTTCAAGCCCTGACCTTCCACAAGGATTTGGCATCACTTCATCCAAAATGTCATTTAACCCTAAATATATTACGCTTACCAATTTTGATGGCACTATAGGTAAAAGTGATATCCACATGGATGGCAATATTCAAAATTACATCGGCTTTGCACTGGACTCAACAGAAGTTTTGACTGGTCAATTGAATTTTTCTTCCAACTCGTTTGACCTGAACGAATGGATGGTGGAAGAAGAAACAGTCGAAACAGAATCCGGTGAAGACAGCCTGGCACTTGAAGTAGTAAGGATTCCTGTGAATATTGACTTTGTAATGAATGCTTCCATGAAGAAAATCATTTACGACAACCTTAATATTGAAAACCTAAAAGGCAATATCGTAATAAAAGATGGTGCTGCCAGAATGCAGGGAGTTGATTTTGATATGTTGAAAGGTAAATTCACAATGAGTGGATCTTATGTTACCGCCAATGTAGAAAATCCTGAATTTGATTTTATGTTTGGAATCAAAGGATTGTCGATTCCAGCTTCATTCGAAGCATTCAATACCGTTCAACAACTAGCTCCTATAGCTAAAAATGTCAATGGAAATTTCTCAACAGACTTTAAAATTGGTGGAGTGCTGGGTCCTGACATGATGCCTGTTTATGACAAGCTTTTTGGTTCCGGATTAATCCAAATAGCCGATGCTGCATTGTCAGGATCAAAAATTACTTCAGCCATTTCTACCGTCACAAAATTGAAAGGTGGAAGTGGTGAAACCGAGGGGGTGAAGTTAAAAGACGTAATCATGGATGCTGAGATAAAAGACGGAAGACTACATGTAAAACCCTTTGATGTAAGCATTGGAGGATACAAAACCACAGTTTCAGGATCAAATGGTATTCTGGGAGATCTGGATTATAAACTGAAAATGGATGTGCCATCCGGAGCAGCGGGAGCTGCTTTAAATAGTGCTTTGTCATCTTTCACAGGAGGAAAATCCATTGTTGGCGAAAACATAAAATTAAACCTTGGGCTTCAAGGAACCTATGATGACCCAAAAGTTGGCCTATTGGGAACAGAATCCGGGGAAGGAGGAGCTGGCAGTACGGCAAAAGCTGCTGCAAAAGCAGCTTTGGATGAACAAAAAGCAAAAGCTCAGGCAGAGTTAGACAAGAAAAAAGCCGAAGCAGAGGCGAAAGCAAAAGCTGAATTGGAAAAGAAAAAGAAAGAAGCTGAAGAAAAAGCAAAAGCTGAAGCAGAAAAGCTGAAACAAGATGCTGCTGATAAAGCCAAAGATGCCATAAAAGGATTATTCAAAAAGAAATAATCAATAAACTACCCAACTACAAACCACTAACCTATGTTCACAAAACAGCTCAAAGTGCTGGCGATTTTGGCCAATGCCGATGGTGAAGTCAACGATATGGAAATTCAGTTGATGGAAAAAATCGGTAAAGCCAACGGTATGTCTCTGGATGAAATCCATGAGGCTATTGAATCTCCAGACAAAGAAATAGATCTGGACGATTTGAATGAAGATGACAAGTTTGACTTGCTCCATGACGTGATCCAATTGATGAAAATTGACAGCAAGATTTACAATGAAGAAATATTATATTGTCAAAATATTGCGGCCAAACTGGGGTTTCCATTAGAAGCTGTCATGGAAATTTATCCTCATGTAAACACACGCATCAACCTGAGTGTCCCCAGAGAAAAAGAAGCACTCAAGAAGAAATTGTATGAAATATTGAATCGGTAAGGCTATGAATCGAAAAGTTGTAATGATCGAAGGGACTCGTACCCCATTTTTGAAATCAGGTACAGACTATTTTGATCTGATGTCTTACCAACTCGGAGCTATGGCTATCAACGGACTGATTACAAAATCAGGCATTCAGGCAAGTGTAGTGGATAGAGTAATCATGGGTACAGTGGTTCATAATATCACTACTCCAAATGTCGCTCGTGAATGTGCTCTGACTGGTGGCATTCCTTATACTACTCCTGCCCATACTGTTTCCCAGGCTTGTATTTCGGCAAATGCTGCTATTTCCGGTGGTGTAGATTTGATCCGAACCGGGCAAGCGGACGTGATCGTTGCAGGAGGTACCGATTCAGTTTCCGACATTCCCATTCCTTTTAGAAAGGAAATGAGAAAAAAGTTGTTTGCAGCAAGAAGCATTAAAACATTTGGTCAAACGCTGAAATTTCTTGCCAGCTTAAGGCCCGCTGATTTCAAACCAGTAGTACCTGCAATTGCAGAGTTTACGACTGATCGCACCATGGGTCAGGATTGTGATTTGATGGCCGCCAGATATGGCATTACCCGAGAGTCACAAGATGAATTTGCCGTCCGTTCCCACAAGTTGGCATCTGAAGCTACTGAAAAAGGAATTCTACAGAAAGAAATTACAGCCGCTTCATTTCCTCCCAATTTTAAGAATATTGATCAGGACAATACTTATCGGGGAGACAGTACAGTGGAGAAACTGGCAAAACTTCGTCCTGCATTTGATAAAAAAAATGGTACCTTGACAGCTGCCAACTCTTCTTTTTTAACAGATGGTGCTGCAGTTGTGCTGCTCATGTCTGAGGAAAAAGCAAAAGAGCTTGGACTGACACCAAAAGTGTCAATTAAAAACTATGTATTCACTGGTCAGGATCCCAATGAAGAATTGCTACTTGGCCCGGCTTATGCTACTTATCAACTTATGCAAAAAGAAGGATTGACCATTAATGATATTGACGTTTTTGAATACCATGAAGCATTTGCCGCTCAAATCCTGACCAACTTAAAGTGCCTTGATTCTGATCAATTTGCCAAAGAAAAAATAGGAGTATCAAAAAAATTGGGAGAAATTCCACTGGACAAATTCAACATCCATGGAGGCTCTCTTTCTCTGGGACATCCCTTTGGAGCAACAGGAGCCAGATTACTGACCACTGCCGCCAACCGTTTGATTCGTGAAGACGGCAATCTTGCATTAATTGCAGCCTGTGCTGCCGGAGCTCATGGACATGCCATGTTATTGGAGCACTACAACTAAATTTCTCTAATCTCATTTTGATATAAGAATGACCGTCAAAAAACTATTAACTCTGGAAAAACAAGATAATATAGCTGTTCTTTGGATGGGTATTCCAGAAGAAGAATGGAATAAAATCACAATTGGAATGATTAGTCATTTCGAGGAAATTATAGAAGAAATCCAAAATGATGATGAAATCGTTGCAGCGGTTTTTATCAGCAGAAAAAAAGGATTTATGGCTGGTGCTGATATTGAGGAATTTCTTACGTTAGGGCAAGGAGAGGGGAAAAAGACGTCCATACAGGGACACAAGATGTTTGCTAAAATTGAAGACTCAAAAAAACCATTCGTCGCAGCAATCCATGGGGCATGTATGGGAGGCGGAACAGAAATCTCTCTATCATGTGCAGGACGAGTCATCTCCTCCCATTCCTCTACAATGATGGCACTTCCGGAAGTAAAATTGGGTCTTTTACCCGGACTCGGTGGTTCTTTCCGCATGCCTCGGTTGATAGGTCTTCAAAAAGCGTTGAACATTATCCTTACGGGAAAAAATGTGTACGCTTATCCGGCTTATAAAATGGGATTGGCTGATGTGATAGTAGATCAAGCCAATTTATTACAAGCTGCCAAAAAACATGCCCTCAATATTGTCTCAGGAAAATTTAAAAGAAAAGACAAAAGGAGCCTCGCTGAAAAAATACTGGAAGGAAATTCCATCACCAGAAACATTATTTTTAGCAAAGCAAGACAAATGGTAATGCGCACCACCTATGGCAATTACCCTGCTCCTTTAAAAATTATCGAAACCGTCAAAGCTCATTGGAATAAACCCCGGGAAGAATCATGGGAAATTGAAACCTCCAATTTCGACATATTACTTCAATCCAATGAATGTTATCAGTTGATTCACCTCTTTTTCGCAATGAATGCGATGAAGAAAAATCCAAAGAAGGAATTGGTAAAGAAAGTAGATACTGTGGCGGTGCTAGGAGCAGGGTTGATGGGAGAAGGCATAGCAGAAGTATCCGTGTCCCGAGGAATGGACATTTTGCTCAAAGACCTTTATCCCGAAAGCCTGACAAAAGCCAAAAAGAATATCTGGAGAAATTTATCAAAAAAAATAAAGCAGAAATCAATCAAATCTGCTGAGGCAGAAACTTTAATCAACAAAGTAAATACATCAACAGACTTTACAGGTTTCCAAAAAGCAGATATGGTAATCGAAGCGGTCTTTGAAGATATTAACATCAAACATCAAGTCATACGAGAAACAGAACAATATATTCCTACCAAAGCCATATTTGCTTCCAACACTTCCGCTCTACCCATCACAAAAATAGCTGAAGCTTCTTCCAGACCTGAGCAGGTAATCGGAATGCATTATTTTTCTCCGGTTCAAAAAATGCCTTTGTTGGAAATCATTACCACAGATCATACTACCGATTGGGTAACAGCTACTGCACTTGATGTTGGAATCAGACAAGGAAAAACTTGTATTGTGGTAAAAGATGGGCCGGGGTTCTATACCACCCGAATTTTGTCTCCATTCCTCAACGAAGCGTTGTTGCTATTAGAGGAAGGCGCAGACATACTTCATTTGGATAAAGCCATGAAGCAATTCGGTTTTCCTGTAGGGCCTATTAACCTTATCGATGAAGTAGGAATAGATGTTGGAGCACACATATCCGAAGGTGCCTTAGGAGCTTTTTTCGAGCAAAGAGGAGAAAAGAGCAATAATAAAATGAGAGAGTTGGCTGATGCAGGTTTTAAAGGAAGAAAAAACAACAACGGCTTTTTGCTTTACGATCCAAAAACTGGCAAAAAAGTCCGGGGGAAAGTGAATGAAGAAATATATCAGTTTTTTGGTGGTAACAGCAGAAAAAATATCGACACTCAAGTCATTCAAGATCGTATGGCTCTGATGATGATCAATGAAGCTGCCATGTGTCTTGAAGAAGGCATCATCCAATCACCAAGAGATGGAGATATAGGAGCCATATTCGGGCTGGGTTTTGCACCTTTTACTGGCGGTCCGTTTAGGTATTTGGATCATATAGGACTAAATAATGTTCTATCTGTCTTTGAAAAATATAAAGATTTGGGAAACAGATTTATTCCAGCGAAAACTTTGGTTGATTACGCTAAAGAAAGAAAGAAATTCTATTGATACAACAAACCAAAGCAACTATGCGTTTATTATTTCTATGAAAAGTGCTTTCTTTATATTGATTACAATTTTTACTTATTCAGGTACACTCATGGCACAGGGCGTTTCAGATACGCCAAAAGCGAACCCTGATTTAGGCGAATCAAAATACAACCACCTTTTGCACCCCAAGTCATACACAAGTCCTAAAGACTTAAGATTGCCTTTATCTTCTAAAGGACTGATAAACAAATCAATAGGAAATATAGGCTTATACGGAAAGCAACGCAGAGACTCATTGCTCGCTGCTCAACCCCAAGCCAAACTCAAAATAGAGAAAAGTTTTGAGCCTATTGTCTATTCTTCAAATATGCCTGTCAAAAGAATTAAGGATAAAATATATATGCCCACTGTACAGCCTGCAGACTCTTCGGTATATCATTCATTGCTGAGAAAGAGAATAAAATAACCCAAACCACATATGCGCTTGCTTTTACTACGCAATAATTAGCGATAGCCAGCGTCCTTTTCAGTATTTTGAACTTTCTTTACATTTGCAACCGAACTAAAGCATACTATCTATAGTGATTTTCTATAATGAGTATTTTGACCTCAACACAATATGAGTTTTAATGACCTGTTGGTTAGGTTCCTCATCTGGAGGCTAAAGCATATTAGCAACAATAATTTTGTTCTTATACTGAGTGGACTCATCGGACTGGTAGCGGGGTTAGCAGCTGTCACTCTTAAAAGCACTGTACACCTGATTCAAAGCTTTCTTGAAAAGAACCTTGACATCACTGGTATCAATTACCTATACTTATTTTATCCGCTCATTGGTATCATGCTTACTTTGCTGGTAGCAAAGTATATTTTCAAAGAAAAATTAGGCCATGGGATTACTCAAATCCTATACACTATTTCAAAAAACTCAAGTATTGTACGTCGTTCAATGATGTATTCGAGAATGATTACCAGTGCGATCACAGTTGGATTTGGTGGATCCGTCGGACTGGAAGCACCCATTGTCGTAACGGGATCGGCCATAGGTTCAAATCTTGGAAGACTTACACACCTCAACTACAAAAAGAGAACCCTACTGATAGCCTGTGGTGCATCAGGTGCAATCTCAGCCATTTTCAACTCCCCTATTGCAGGAGTCATATTTGCTATAGAAGTGATATTGACAGATGCTACTATAAATAAATTCATTCCTATTTTGATTGCGTCAGTAACAGGTTCACTGGTCTCTCTTGTGTTATTAGGAGATGATATCTTATTTTCTTTCAAAATTAAAGATCAATTCAGTGCCGACGATGTTCCTTATTACATGCTACTTGGAATCGCATGTGGCATAGTCTCAGTACACTTTACGCGTGTTACTTACTTGGTGGAAAAATGGGTGGCAAAAATAAAAAATGATGCCAACCGGGCTTTGTTAGGTGGTATAGGCCTTGCCATCATCATCTTGATTTTTCCTCCAATTTATGGTGAAGGATACAATACCATCAAATTACTATTATCCGGCAATGAAGCCGACATCTTCCAAAGAAGCCTTTTTTATAGCATAAGTGACAACACTTTGGTAGTGATAGTATTTTTATTCGCCATCGTAGTAATCAAACCGGTAGCCTCTGCCCTTACATTGGGATCTGGTGGAAGTGGTGGAATCTTTGGGCCATCTCTTTTCATAGGGGGTATTTCCGGCTATCTACTTGCCTTTACCAATAATTTTATGCTCCCTGGTCAAATCAGTACCAGTAACTTTACCCTGGTTGGTATGTGTGGCGTTATGAGTGGTGTACTTCATGCCCCTCTCACTGCTATATTCCTGATAGCAGAGATTACCGGAGGTTATACCTTATTTGTACCCCTGATGCTCGTATCAGCCATTGCATTTACCACGGTAATGTATTTTGAAAAACATTCATTATATACTAAAAACTTGGTAGAGAGTGGTGATCTGATTCAACACGACAAGGATCGCTATGTGTTGAGTCTGATCGACATCCAAAAAGTAATAGAATCGGACTTACTAACCGTTAGTGCTGACGCTAAGTTGGGGCATTTGGTTGAATTGGTTAAAATTTCAAAACGAAACATTTTCCCTGTGGTCAATGAAAAAGAAGAGTTGCAAGGAATCATCACTTTGGATGACGTTCGAGACGTAATGTTTGATGAAGAGGCCCGTCAGAATATTGAGGTCAAATCACTCATGCAAAAACCACCAACGGAAGTCTATCCTTATGACGATATGCAAACTGTGATGAACAAATTTGAGGTAACTCAGGCATGGAACCTTCCTGTAATCGATGATGGTAAATATTTAGGTCTTGTCTCTAAGTCTAGAATATTCAATGCGTACAGAAAAAAACTCATTCTTCAAGATAAAGAATAAACTTCAAAAGTCTAATTACCAGTACTTTACTAAAACAGGCCTTAAGATTTAAAAAAATATTAATTTGAACTTTTTATAGAAAAACAAACTTGATAAATTGTTTCTTTATTAGTTTATCAACATATCAGGGTATTTTATTAATATTATAAAACACTAAATATCAATATTTTACACACGATCATTTGAAGTATGTGGATAAATGTATAAATTGTGGAAAACTTTTGTAAAATTATTTATTTGTACTATTTATAGGGTTTAAATAATTGTCTGGCAGCACTTTCAAATAAATCACCAACCTATTCTTTTCCTATTCGTATTGATCTTATTTCACATTTTTCTAAGTTTAAAAATGAGCAGTTTTTTAATACTCAAACCATTTTATACTTCGATATGAGGACGGTAATTGCACTTTTTTTGATAGTAATTGCACAATCGTGTGAACAAAAAACCAATAAAATAGAAATCATAAAGTTTTCTGATTTAGAAAATATAATTCTCAACTCTCACAGTGATTATTTAGTGCTTAACTTCTGGGCAACCTGGTGTGCACCATGTGTAAAAGAATTACCTCAGTTTGATCAACTCCTCAGCCGTCACCAAGAGAATGGACTTGAGGTAATCCTCGTCAGCTTCGATTTTGTAGAACAGCTTGAAAAGAAAGTCTCACCATTTGTTGAGAGAAAAAAGATTAAATCAGAAGTGGTACTGCTAGATGAAACTGATTACAACTCTTTTATAGATAAAATTGATCCTGGCTGGTCAGGTGCCATACCTGCAACCCTGATGATCAATAAACGTACAGGTAAAAGGGTTTTCTTTGAAAAAGAATTCAAAGAAGGAGAACTAGAAAATGCATTTAACTCTGTCATGAACTAATTCAATACCCATGAAAAAAAATATACTCATATCAACCGGGGTTCTTTCTGTAGTGTTGATTTTTTTTGTCAATGCTAAAAAAACATCCATCCTTGAAAATTCTGAAAAATACGAGGTGGGTGACTATGCACGTGATTTCAATCTGAAAAGTACTGACGGAACAATGGTTTCAATGGCAGGAATGAAAGAAGCCAAAGGCTTTATCATCATCTTCACCTGCAACACATGCCCTTTCTCCAAAATGTACGAAGAAAGAATTAAAGAATTACATACAGAGTACTCGACCAAAGGATTTCCCGTAATAGCGATCAATCCCAACGATCAGGACTTATCTCCGGAAGATTCATTTGAAAGTATGAAGGCTCGTGCTAAAGCCCAAAAATTCAATTTCCCTTATTTGCAAGATGAAACCCAAGAGATTGTAACTTCTTATGGGGCTTCACGCACTCCACAAGTATTTGTGCTACTTAAAGAAAAAGACAAGTACAAAGTAGCCTACGAAGGAGCCATAGACAACAATCACAGAGATGCATCAATGGCATCCAAAAAATATGTGAAAGAAGCTGTTGACAACTTGCTCCTAGGAAAAGAAGTCCAAACCAAGTTCACCAAAGCTATCGGTTGTTCTATTAAATGGAAGGAATCTTAAGCTATTCAGGCTTTGCGTTGTAATACAAAGTAGAGCTATTCTCTGGTCTCAAAACATATTGTGCCGATTCCATTATTTGTTTTGAAGTAACTGCCCTTATCTTGTCAACTTCTTTATTTATGAGATTCGTATCTCCCAGTAGGGTAAAATACGCAAGGCTGTAGGCTTTATTGAGCAATTCCATTTCACCAAAAATATGAGAGGATTCAGCCAGGTTTTTGATCTTTTCCAATTGAAAATCAGAGATCAGTTCGGTTTGAAGTTGAGTAACTATATTATCAATCTCATTTTCTACTTGCTCATATGAAATATCCTTATTGGGCTTTCCATTGATAACCAACAAACCGGAATCAATCGAACCAGTAATGTAAGCATTGGCAGAACTCATATACCTCTTCTCCTTTACCAGAGTTTCATGCAATTTAGACGACCTGCCTCCACCCAAAATATCACTCAGCAAATCAGTGCTGTAGTAATCAGGACTCAGTCTTTCAGGCGTATGATATACTTTATATATCGAATTAACGGGTACATTGGCTTCAATTGTCTCAGTTCTTTTTACTTCCTGTTTAGGCTCTACCGGAAGATTCCTGTTCAACACTGCTCCTTTTGGAATAGGTCCAAACCATTTTTCCGTAAGCTTTTTCACTTCATCAAAATCCACATCGCCCGCTACTACCAAAACAGCATTGTTGGGTACATAAAACTTATAGAAGAATGCCTTTACATCTTCCATAGTGGCATTTTCTATATGCGCAATTTCTTTCCCTATTGTTGCCCATCTGTAGGGATGCTTTTCATAAGCCAAAGGTCTTAATTTCAACCATGCATCTCCATAAGGCTGATTCAAATAGCGTTGTTTAAATTCCTCAATTACCACTTTTCTTTGTACTTCTAATACTTTGGGGTCAAACGATAAGGAAAGCATTCTGTCAGATTCAAGCCAAAAAGCAGTTTCGAGGTTGTTTGAAGGAATAGATATATAATAATTAGTAAGGTCGGGAGAGGTAAAAGCATTGTTTTCACCCCCTACTTTTTGTAAAGGCTCATCATACAACGGTATATTCTTTGATCCGCCAAACATGAGGTGTTCAAAAAGATGAGCAAAGCCTGTTTTCTCCGGATCTTCATCGCGTGACCCCACATCATAGAGCACATTCAACACTGCTATTTTAGTAGATTTGTCTTCATGTACCACCACTTTCAACCCATTCTCCAACTCAAAAGTTTTAAATTTCATTGACCTTCCGTTTACTCTAATTATTAATCAAAACCATTTGTGTCAGCAAACATAAAACATATAAATTCAGAATTAGTTTTTCTGTCCAAATCCGTAGATTAGATTTGTTCTCTTTATTTCAGAGATAAGGCATTTGTCATCTATCCAATAGCATACATGAAATTTGACAGAAAATCATTTTCGGATTCAGAGCTTATTTTTTTGTACAAATCGCTTCTCAAACCCCGGTTGATTGAAGAGAAGATGCTTATCCTCTTGCGCCAGGGAATAATATCTAAATGGTTTTCCGGTATGGGACAGGAAGCCATTTCCGTGGGAGCAACTTTGGCTATGGAAAAAGAAGAATATATCTTACCAATGCATCGAAATCTGGGCATTTTCACCTCCAGAGACATCCCGATGGAAAGGCTCTTCGCACAATTTCAGGGGAAAAAATCGGGATTCACAAAAGGCCGGGATCGTTCTTTCCATTTCGGATCGATTGAGCACAAAATAGTGGGGATGATCTCGCATCTGGGCCCTCAATTGAGTATTGCCGATGGAATTGCTCTGGCCTGTAAACTTAAAAATGAAAACAATGCTACTTTAGTTTTTACCGGAGATGGAGGAGCCAGCGAAGGAGAGTTCCATGAAGCACTTAATCTTGCCGCCGTATGGGATTTGCCCGTCATTTTTGCTATAGAAAATAATCAATGGGGGCTCTCGACTCCCAGTAGTGAGCAATTCAGATGCAAATCTTTTACCGATAAAGGAATCGGATATGGCATGCAAACAATGCAACTGGATGGTAATAACATTTTGGAAGTTTATGATGGTTTTAAAAATGCAGCTTCTTTTGTTCGTGATAACAGTCAACCCATATTAGTGGAGTGCATGACGTTTCGTATGAGGGGTCATGAAGAAGCTAGCGGCACTAAATATTACCCTGAAGGTCTGATTGAAGCATGGTCAAAGCAAGATCCAATTGTTAACTATGAGGAATATTTACTTCAACAAAAAATAATCACCAAAGCAGACATCAAGAAATTAAAAGAAGAAATAAAAAAGGAAATAGATCAGGCACTTTTCACCGCTTCCAGGGAAGAAACAATTTCCCCGGATATTGAAACAGAAGTGAACGACCTTTATTTCTCCAATGAACAAAAACTGATTGAAGTTAAAATCGAAAAATCATCTGAAAAAAGATTTGTAGATGCGGTGAGAGATGCGATGCTCCAAAGTCTGAAAAAATACCCTGATTTAATCATAATGGGACAGGATATTGCAGAATATGGTGGAGTTTTCAAAGCAACTGATGGATTTGTCGGGATGTTTGGTAAAGACCGGATCAGAAACACTCCACTGTGCGAATCAGCTATCATTGGAGCGGGATTAGGCCTTTCTATTAAAAAAATGAAGTCAGTAATTGAAATGCAATTTGCTGATTTCGTCACTTGTGGTTTCAATCAAATAGTGAACAATCTGGCTAAGACACACTATCGCTGGGGACAAAATGCTGACGTGGTAATCCGTATGCCTACCGGAGCAGGAGTTGGTGCCGGTCCGTTTCATTCCCAATCCAACGAAGCATGGTTTTTCCACACTCCCGGTCTGAAAATAGTATATCCATCAAATCCAACAGATGCCAAGGGATTGCTCAATGCTGCAATTGAAGATCCTAACCCCTACTTATATTTCGAACATAAAGCACTTTACAGATCAGTCTCCGAAGAAATACCAGACGACTATTACACCATGGAAGTAGGGAAAGCCAGGCTTGTGTCCGAAGGACAAGATCTTTCAATCATCACCTATGGTATGGGGGTACATTGGGCTAGAGAAATTACAGAAAAAAACAACAGTATATCTGCAGACATTTTAGATTTAAGAACCCTCCTGCCCTGGGACAAAGAAGCAGTAGAAAAAACCGTAAAAAAAACCAACAAAGTAATCATTGTACATGAAGATTGCCTGACAGGTGGTATCGGTGCAGAAATAGCTGCCTGGATAAGTGAAAACTGCTTTAAACATCTTGATGCTCCGGTAATGAGAGAAGGCAGCCTTGATACTCCAGTTCCATTTTCTTCTAGTCTTGAAGAAAATTTTCTACCCAAACAACGGCTAAAAGACAAAATTGATTTACTCCTAAAATATTGATTTTCCCGGATAGAGTACTTGCGTCAAAATGGTATAATCAAATTATTTATTAACTTTCACGTTTCATTACTGAAAAACCAAAAGTCAAATATGTTGTCAAAATTTTTAGGTTTAGTCCTTCTTTCTATTTTACTCGGAGTGGTTTGCACTAATGAAACCTATGGACAACTTCTGGAAGACAGAAACAAATTAAAGACCGAAAAGGCTACTAAGAAAGGCTTTTCTCTTTACAAGAAAAAAGTAATCAAAAGATCTCCTTCTGGTGAAAGGCAAACAGATGACAAATCTGTGTCTCCAAAATTCAGCATAGGAAATAATGCTTCTCAAAACACCAAAGAGGTAACTCCAAAGTACTCCAGAAGGACTAAGGGCAAAAAAATAAGAGCTGTAACACCCAGGTATTCACAAGAAAACGCCGGAAAATCAAGCGATAAAGTCGTAACACCAAAATATTCGAAAAGAAAAAAGTCGGGAAAAATCACCATCATCAATCCTAAGTATTCTCAAGACATAGCAGGGCAGGGATCGGATCGTTTGGTCATTCCAAAGTATTCCAGACAAAGAGCGGGACAAAATTCAGACAGAATAGTTAGCCCTAAATATTCCCAAGACATTGCCGGACAGGGTTCAGATAGATACGTCCAGCCCAAATATTCACAAAATATGGCTGGACAGGGATCAGACAGAATAGTGCGACCCAAATACTCTAAAGAAAGAGCAGGACAAGGATCGGATAGAATAGTACAACCCAAATACACCAGATATCTGGCTGGGCAGGGCTCAGACAGGATAGTAAGGCCAAAATACTCTAAGGAAAGGGCAGGTCAGGGATCGGATAGGGTGGTTCAGCCCAGGTACACAAGATACCTCGCAGGGCAAGGATCCGACAGAGTGGTGCAACCAAGATTCTCTGTCAATCCAATTTATGAATACAAATATCGGCTTCCACCATCAGCTTCCGGCAGCATGGTTTTTAAATTTCCTGTGGTACAGCATTATATAAAAAGAAAGAAAAACCATGGAGAAGAAGACTGGAACGGACCGTGGGTAAAAATTCCAGACCATAAAAGACCAGAATTTGCTGACTATACTGGTAAATTTAAGAAACAGAAAAAAGGCCGTAACATGCACCCTAGTGCCAACTACATGTACGCTAAATACAATAACAGCCGAATAGCCAGGGATGTTATGCAAAAAGCAAGTGTACTATGGGTAAGGGTACACATGAATCAAACCGATCCAAAAGGTGTTAAGAAGAAAGCTCCTAAATTGAAGTTCGACAAAGACGAAACTGAAATTTGGAATAATGAAGAACGAGAATATACAAAGAATTAATGTCCCTTTTCTTCAGTTAAAAATTTGACATAAAAAAGGGAGTTCAGTTACAAACTCCCTAATTCTTCCAACTTATTTGTATAGAAGATTCTACTTATTTCATCTTAGTGGCTTTCACTATTTTATCTTGTATCTCTGAAGTATCTATGTTAGCATCGTTTTCTTTCAGTTTATCCATGCTCTTGATGTAAAATTTGATGGCTTGCTTTGGCAAATTGTTTTTCACATAATAATCACCCATCACTTCCAGATTGAAAGGGGTTTCTCTGATGGCTATTGATTTCTCTATCCACATTTTGGCTTCTGCCATGTTTGCATTTTTTCTGATCAGCATCTGAGCAGATTTAGCATAAGTTTGCCAATCATCCGGAGAAGCATTTTCTACAGCGTTCCTTGCTTTATCTACAGTCTTGTCAGAATTAGCTTCCAGTGTCATCGAGTACGATGAAATTACTACAGCTAGTACTACGACCATTAATTTTGAAATCTTGTTCATATCTTTATTAGTGTTTGTTTTCTATAGTACGCTTCTTGACCAAAGACATGCCAATAAAAACAACCCTCTGATAATCAATATTTTAAAAATAAAAAACACATTTAAAGTGGTGTGATATTGTACGAAATCACGACAATACTATTCGAAAACGAACACAAAAACTTTTTTTTCAGTCCTTCGTAAGGCTCGAAGCTTATAATTAATACGCTAATAGAAGCCCCACTCCAAATGATATAACAAACAATAGAGTAGCAATAGAAAGCTGTTTCAAATAAGGATCTATCTCAATAGCAGTTTTTTTGGTATAAACAGCCCTTGCATTCAATACAAATAAAGGAAGTGTGATTAAGAATAGCCACTGCCAAAGGCTATGATAATTGAGCAATACAAAAAGGCAAGAGGCACTATAACCAATCGTCAAAAGTGCCCAGTGATAGAATATGGCCCTTTCCCTTCCCAACCTAACAGGTATTGAGATTTTACCAGCTAATTTATCCGATTCTATATCTCTTATGTTATTGACATTTAGTACCCCGGTAGCAAACAGCCCACAGCTAGCAGCCGGTAGCAATATGAAAAAATTGTAAACACCAGCCTGAAGAAAATACACTCCTCCTACGCCTACCAGTCCAAAAAATATAAAGACAGCCAAATCACCCAGCCCTTTGTAGCCATAAGGTTTTTTACCCGCTGTATAATTAATAGCTGCAAAGATCGCCAATAATCCCATAGCTAAGAATAACAAAAGATAAAGCAATCGATCTCTAAAAGTAATAAACAACAGTAAACAACCCGTGATTAATGCCAATACAGAAAAAAGAATGATCGCTTTCTTCATTTGAGATTTGGTGATAGCTCCGGTTTGTACCGCACGAGCAGGCCCTTCTCTGTGGTTACTATCAGCTCCATGAATACTGTCACCATAATCATTTGCCAGATTGGATAATACCTGAAGCAAGATTGTAGTAGATGTTGACAATAAAAAGATGTCCAGTCTGAAAAAGCCATCTCCGGATGCCAGAAAAGTACCCATTAAAATACAAGAGAGGGAAAGAGGCAATGTCCGTAATCTAAACGCTTCTATCCAGGCTTTTATATTCATATCCAGCATTACATTTTTTCCGGTACGCCTACACCTAATAAGCCCATACCAGCTTTTATCGTCTTGGCAACTTGCTCAGAGAGTTTAACCCGAAAACAAACTCTGTCAGAATCAGACTCATTAAAAATAGAAAGCTCTGCATAAAACCTGTTGTACTCTTTGGCCAGATCAAAACAATACTGTGCAATTAAGGAAGGGGAATATTCTATAGCTGCTGTCTTTATCTTTTCGGGAAAATCAGAAATGAGATAGATCAAATCTTTTTCAACTTTTTCAGGTACAATCTTTTTCGTATCAATAGATTTCTTAAAATCGATTTTCAAATCCTCAGCTCTCCTGATGATGGCTGAAATTCGCGCATGGGTATATTGAATAAACGGCCCTGTATTTCCCTGAAACTCTATAGATTCCTGTGGGTCAAACAACATTCTCTTTTTTGGATCTACTTTTAATAGAAAATATTTTAATGCTCCCAGACCAAGAGTAGCATATAACTCCTTAGCCTCTGACTCACTAAAACCATCAATTTTACCCAGTTCTTTTGTATGATCTTCTGCTGTTTGGATCATTTCATCCATTAAGTCATCAGCATCTACTACAGTACCTTCTCTGGACTTCATTTTGCCGGAAGGCAAATCAACCATACCGTACGATAGGTGATAACATCCTTTCGCCCAATCATACCCCAGTTTTTCCAGAATAAGGAAAAGAACCTTGAAATGATAGTCTTGCTCGTTTCCGACAGTATAAATCAGTTTTTCCTGATTAGGAAATTCTTTAAAACGCTCGATTGCTGTGCCAATATCCTGGGTCATATAGACCGCAGTACCGTCAGAGCGAAGAATAAGTTTGTGATCCAATCCTTCGCTGGTCAAATCTATCCACACAGAGCCATCTTCCTTTTGGTAAAAAACGCCCTTCTCTAAACCTGTCTTTACAATTTCTTTTCCCAGAAGATAAGTTTGAGACTCATAATATAATTTATCAAATGTGACTCCCATTTGTTTATATGTCAACTCAAAACCATCATATACCCAGCCATTCATGGTTTTCCAAAGGTCATACACTTCGGTATCGTGGGCTTCCCACTTTCTAAGCATATCTTGCGCTTCCAGCATAATAGGAGCTTGTTTTTCTGCCTCTTCCTTAGTCAACCCACTCTCTACAAGACCAGCTATTTCCTTTTTGTACTCCTGATCAAACTTTACATAGTACTTACCAGCCAGTTTGTCTCCCTTCAAACCAGAGGATTCCGGAGTTTCACCATTTCCAAATTTTTGCCAGGCAACCATTGACTTACAAATGTGGATACCTCGATCGTTTATAATTTGTACTTTGGTAACCTCATAACCATTGGCTTCATAGATTTTAGCCACAGAGTAGCCCAAAAAATTATTTCGTAAATGGCCAAGGTGTAACGGCTTATTGGTGTTCGGCGAAGAGTATTCAACCATCACGCTTTTGCCATTGGAAGGAGCAAAACCATGATTTTTTTCTCCTGTTATGTCATTGAATAAATTCAACCAGGTTTGATCTGTCACCGATAAGTTCAGAAATCCTTTCACTACATTGTAGGCAGCAACTTCTTCACAGTGTTCTGTCAAGAAGTTGCCAATCATTTTACCAGTTTCTTCAGGATTGGATTTTGATATTTTTAAGTAAGGAAAAGTTACAAATGTGTAAGTACCTTCAAATTCTTTACGTGTGGGTTGCAATCCCAGCTTTTCAGATTCCACTTCATGATTAAAAAGTTGATTTAACGCTTGTGAAATTGATTTTTGTATTTTTAATGCTATGTTCATACCTGCTGTACCTGTCGAAAAAGAAATGCAAAGGAACACATTAGATGCTTATGGTCAAAAAATAAATCCGCATTACATGGTAAAATGTATGATGATCTATTTGGTATTTTCCTTTTTTTCTGATATTTGCGGGCTAAACGATTTTAAATGCACCTCACTATTCTGAATGAAAAGCTACGCTGATCTTGTCGAACAAACATTTGAATTCCCTACAAAAGAATTTAAGGTTAAAAAAAATAAATTGTTGTTCAATGATGTCGATCTGACGGACATTATAGAAAAGTATGGAACCCCACTGAAGCTATCATACCTGCCCAAGATTAGTGAAATGATTCAGTATGCGAAGGAGATTTTCAATAATGCAATCATTAAAAAAAAATATAAAGGAAAATATATTTATTGCTATTGTACTAAGTCCTCTCACTTCGAATTTGTGCTTGACGAGGCTCTGAAAAATGATATTCATATCGAAACTTCGTCAGCTTTCGATATATTCATAGTAGAGAACCTTTTAGCAAAAGAAAAGATTACCAAAAACACTTATATCCTTTGTAACGGGTTCAAAAGAGAGCTGTATAAAGAAAAGATTGCAAACCTTATAAATGACGGGTTCAAAAATTGCGTTCCTATTTTGGACAATCTCAATGAGCTGGAATACTATCAAAAACATATCAACACCCAATTTCAAATTGGAATAAGAGTGGCATCAGATGAAGAACCTAACTTTTCATTTTACACCTCTCGTCTCGGCATTCGCTACAACGACATAGTAGATTACTACAAAAAAGAAATCAAAGACCATCCTAATACCAATCTTAAGATGTTGCATTTTTTCATCAACACTGGCATTAAGGATACAGCATACTACTGGAGTGAATTGAGTCGCTTTATGTACAAATATTGTGAACTGAAAAAAATATGCCCTACTCTGGATTCAGTTGATATCGGGGGAGGATTTCCTATTAAAAGTTCGCTTCATTTCGAATATGATTTCGAATATATGGCTGAACAGATTGTGGAAAACATCAAATGGATTTGCGAAAAAAATCATGTTGACGTACCTGACATTTTCACAGAGTTTGGCAGTTTCACAGTAGGTGAAAGCGGTGCTACCATCTATTCGGTACTTGACCAAAAGCTCCAAAACGACAAAGAACTTTGGTACATGATGGATGGATCTTTCATTACCAACCTTCCCGATGTATGGGGACTGAACCAAAAATACATCATGCTCCCTATAAATCACTGGGACAACAATTTCCATAAAGTAAACATTGGTGGGCTTACCTGCGATAGCATGGACTATTATGATTCAGAAGCACATATTGCTGAAGTGTTCTTGCCTATGTTTGACGAAACTGAAACACTATACTTTGGTTTTTTCCACACAGGTGCATATCAGGAAGCATTGAGTGGATACGGAGGAATTCAGCACTGCCTTATTCCCGCACCAAAACATATAGTCATTCAGAAAAATGAAGATGGAACACTAGAATCAAGAGTTTTCTCAGAAGAGCAAACAAATGAATCAATGCTGAAAATTCTGGGTTATTCAGAAAAATGAAGTTTACTTTTAATCATCTTAATTAATTAAAATGCGTAAACTACAGCTAAAAGAATAAGTGAAAGGCAGCCTCGTAATTATACCCACTTACAATGAAAAAGAAAATATCGAAGATATCATTCGTTCGATTTTCAATCTTGAGCACGACTTTCATATTCTAATCATTGATGACAGCTCACCGGATCAGACTTCCAGAATAGTTCAAGGATTACAAAGTGAATTTCCCAACCTTTTCCTCATCAACAGAAAAAACAAATCAGGACTAGGAACAGCCTACATTGAGGGTTTTAAATATGCCTTGAAAAACGATTATATGTACATTTTTGAAATGGATGCAGACTTTTCTCATCCACCGGCTGACCTGATAAAACTATATAATGCCTGTCACACCGATGGATTTGACATGTCAATTGGATCCCGGTACATTTCAGGAGTAAATGTGGTAAACTGGCCTATGGGCAGGGTACTAATGTCTTACTTTGCCAGCTTATATGTTCAGTTTATCACCGGACTGCCCATCAAGGATGCTACTGCCGGTTTCAAATGCTACACAACAAAAGTACTTCAAACAATAAATCTCGATAAAGTAAAATTCGTTGGTTATGCTTTCCAAATCGAAATGAAATTTCTTGCCTGGAAATATGGTTTTAAAATCAAAGAAGTGCCAATCATATTTACCGATCGAACCAAAGGAACCTCAAAAATGTCTTCAGGTATATTTCGTGAAGCTGTACTAGGTGTGATCCAGCTTAAAATCTACAGCCTCTTCAAAAAATATCATCATAACTGATAAATATCATGTTGAATATTGTCCTTTTCTATTGAAACATAACGAGAATCAATAGAATGTACAGGCTGCTACCGCCATTCATCCGTAAATTTGTATATAACTTTTAAACAAAAAAACACATGAAAAGCAACACATTAATTATTGATAAACTCAATTTATTATTAGCAGATTTTCAAATCTACTATCAAAACCTCAGAGGCTTTCACTGGAACATTCAGGGTCGTGAATTTTTCGAACTACATGTCAAATTCGAAGAATTATATACTGATTCAGCCATAAAAATTGACACCATTGCCGAAAGAATACTGACCGTAGGTGGTGTGCCTTTACACGCTTTCGAAGATTACCTGAACACAGCTACAATTGCTCCTGTAAAAAATGTCCACAATGGTGAAACAGCAGTAAAAACAATTGTAACTAATATTGAAGATTTAATTACTCTCGAAAGAGAAATTAAGGACATTGCTGCCGATGCAAATGATAGTGGTACAGAAGATCAAATGTCTGCCTTTATCGAAGAGCAGGAAAAATCAATATGGATGTACAAAGCCTGGTTGAAGTAATAGCCCTCGTGTTAACTAGTCAAAACTCTTTAAGCTATTCATAAATTGTTTTGGTTTTTGGTAACCAACAATTCTTTCAATCTTCTTGAAATCAGGACTTGCAACCAACATGGTTGGGAGTCCTGTAATTCCATTCTTCTGGGCTAATCCTTTAGCCGTATATTTTTCTCCCAAATAATCAAATGTCCCGGGACTGTCAAAATTCAGCTTGACCGGATAGTAATTTTCATTCAGGTAAGCTGTTACTTCAGGATCAGTAAAGGTCTTCTTATCCATTACCTTGCACCAACTGCACCACTTGGCAGTAAAGTCTATGAAGACTTTCTTTGGCTTTTCCTTTGTTAATCTTTGAACCTCCTCTATACCATACCATTTTAATTCTGGTGTAGTCTCCTCGTTATTTACCTCAATAAAAGAGGTAAGAAGCAAGGTCATTAAAAGAGACAATGTGACGATTCGATTCATATTACAAGGTATTTAATAGACAAATATATTATGGACAAGCGTTTGAATTACTTATTCCCAAGGAGTACTTAAATCACGATTTGAACAAATTTGTTCAGAATAATTTTAAAACCGTACCTCAAACTGATATTTAGTCGCATCAGCCTGTCATTTATTTTTTATATTTTGTGATCCAAATATCCTCACCCTCAATAACTCCGCAGACTGTGCTTATTTTAGAGTGGACATTTTTTTATTTATTGAATTGCATATTAAATTGAGGACTTAATCTAATAACACTATGTATATAAATCTTTCGGGGTTAAACGTATTGGTAACTGGGGCTAGCAAAGGAATAGGTAAAGCGATCGCGTCCAAACTTGCCGAAGCAGGAGCCACAGTGGCCGTTCACTACAACAAAAACATGAGAGAGGCGGAAAACCTTGCGCATGTACTAGGCAATGAGTCCAAATCATTTCAAGCAGACCTGTCACAGCCCGATGGAGCAGCACAGCTTTTCGACAGGGTAATATTAGAAATGGGAAGCCTTGAAATCCTGATCAACAATGCAGGCATTGCCGAACCAGCCAATATAGATGCCAAAGAATCTGAGTGGCTTGCTGCCTGGAACAACAATATACAGGTAAACCTGACTTCCGCAGGAGTACTTTGTAAAAAAGTGATCGAACACTTTCTCAAAAGAAAAAGTGCAGGTAGGATCATTAACATCACTTCCCGGGCTGCATTCAAAGGTGATACAGCTGAGTACATGGCCTATGCCGCCTCCAAAGCAGGGTTGGTAGCCATAACCCGATCCATCGCCAGGGCTTATGGAAAAGACGGAATAAAAGCCTTTAACATTGCGCCTGGTTTTGTACGCACAGACATGTCTCGAAAAATAATGGAAGAATATGGCAATGAAGTGGGTATGGAAGACATAGCTTTGGAGCGTATGACCGAACCAAAAGATATTGCACCTTTAGTTACTTTTCTGGCAAGCGGAATGGCTGATCACGCTACAGGAAGCACCATCGATGTAAATGCCGGCAGCTACATGCGCTAAAAGGTTTCAGCAATACTTTTTATTGGATTTTAGAAGAAAATAAATAGTATCAGGATAAATACTATCAACAAAATATACATGATCAGATCGTTCATGAAGTAACTCTTGTACTTATTGTAAAATTCTTTCAGCTTTTTCATCTTTTCCTATAGAAGATCAAAATTAACGAAAAATGATCCATTCATATTAATACTATTTTGCCAAAAAATTGAATCATAATGCTTAATTATAGATCAATAATGTACAGCTAGTGGCTAATTTAGACCGCATTTTATCTATATCAAAAATATAATTTTGTACTGATAACAAAGCATCATTATAGCCCCAAGGAAAATGTCAAAAGGAATATACAACGTACCCCGGCCCAAAAACGAACCCATTCTTTCTTATGCACCCGGCAGCAATGAAAAAGCTAACCTAAAAGCACAGCTACAAGCTTACAAAGCTGAAGAAACTGACATCCCTATGTACATTGGGGGGAAAGAAGTTCGTACAAATAAAAAAATTCGTATATCTCCTCCTCATGAACACAAGCATACTTTGGGATATTTCAATGAAGGAGATGCAAGCCATGTAAAAGAAGCAATAGATGTCGCATTAGATGCAAGAAAATCATGGGCAGAAATGTCGTGGGAACATAGGGCTGCCATTTTCCTAAAAGCCGCAGACTTGGTAGCTGGGCCGTACCGGGCAAAAATAAATGCTGCCACCATGCTAGGCCAGTCAAAAAATGCATTTCAGGCAGAAATAGATGCTGCCTGTGAGTACATTGACTTTTTAAGATTCAATGTATTTTTCATGACAGAGCTATATGCGCAACAACCTCAATCAGCATTGGGTATGTGGAACAGGTTGGAACACAGGCCTCTGGAAGGTTTCGTTTTCGCTATTACCCCATTCAATTTTACTTCTATTGCGGGCAACCTACCCGGAGCTCCTGCACTGATGGGAAATTCTGTCGTTTGGAAACCTGCCTACACACAGATCTATTCAGCACAGGTGCTAATGGAAGTATTTAAGGAAGCCGGACTTCCAGATGGTGTGATCAACCTGATTTATGTAGATGGTCCTGTGGCTGGTGAAGTAGTTTTCAATCATCCGGATTTTGCCGGACTACATTTTACCGGAAGTACAAGTGTTTTTCAAAGCTTGTGGCGCACAATTGGTGGGAACATTCACAAGTATAAAACCTATCCGAGAATAGTAGGAGAAACGGGAGGAAAGGATTTTATCGTGGCACACAAATCTGCTGATGCAAAAGCTTTAGCTACCGCTATCGTACGTGGTGCATTTGAATTTCAGGGGCAAAAATGCAGTGCCGCATCCCGTGCCTACATTCCCGATAATATCTGGAATGAAGTGAAGAGTTCTATACTGGATGACCTGAAAGCTATAAAAATGGGTAGCCCTGAGGATTTCACCAATTTCATGAATGCAGTAATTGACGAACGTTCATTCGATAAGATTGCAGGTTTCATTGATGACGCCAAAAATAATGACGAGGTAGAAATTATTGCAGGGGGTGGATACGATAAAACTGAAGGATATTTTATAGAACCTACGGTAATCGTAACCAAAGACCCCATGTACAGAACCATGTGCGAGGAGATTTTCGGGCCGGTGATCACCATATATGTCTATCCACAAAACAACTACGAAGCTGTACTGGAAATGGTTGACAACACTTCTCCGTATGCATTGACAGGAGCTGTTTTTTCTCAAGACAGATATGCCGCCGAGTTTGCGACAAAAAAACTGGTGAATGCCGCTGGCAACTTTTACATCAATGACAAACCTACAGGGGCTGTAGTAGGACAACAGCCATTTGGTGGAGCCAGGGCATCCGGTACCAACGACAAAGCCGGATCAATCCTTAACCTGATAAGATGGGTAAGCCCGAGAACGATCAAAGAAACTTTTGATCCTCCAAAAAATTTCAGGTATCCTTTTATGGGGGAGGAGTGATAAAGTATTCCAAAGGCAATACCTTTGGTGTTCTGTAAATTTTCTAAAGTCCTGTTTTTTATAACTTTTTAGGACTACAGTATGAATGCTCAACGTCGATATAAGGTGGGTGCACTTGCACTTTCCAATATCAATAAAGTGTCGAATTCCAAACAGTTGAAGGTAGCTGGAAAGCGCATTCACTATACATTTTATGTGTATTCGTGTTTTTCGTTCTGGGTAGTCTCTTTCAGGCTACAGCCGTGCGGTAGGGCAAGTCACGAGTAATAGATCTCTTGCTTGATATGATGATTATAAGTATCTTTGAATTATGAAAGAAGTTAGTCTAATAAAAGAAACAGGAGCAACCTTTACACCAGAAGGACTAGCTGATTTTTTATCAAGACGAATTCTGTCATATTCTTCAATTATTGATCCTTTGGTTATTGACCCTGCCTGTGGCGATGGTGCCCTGTTGCTTTCGATTGGAAAGCAACTTGAAAATAATAATGAAAAGTTTAATCTACTGGGTTTTGATACAAATCAAGATTATTTAGCCTCAGCAAATGAATGCCTGTCACAAAATATTAAATCTAAATTTGAATTAATAAATGAAGATTTTTTAGAATCAATAGATCTCAGTGTTGAGCAACAGTCTATAAGGTTTGATGATGAGGATAATGAGTTTAATAATTTTGCTGATATTGTCATAGCAAATCCTCCCTATGTACGAACACAAGTTTTAGGTACAGATAAATCCCAATTATTATCTAAGAAATATGGCCTTAAAGGGAGGGTTGATCTATATTATCCATTTTTAATCGCAATGACTCATGCCTTAAAAGAAAATGGTGTTCTTGGTGTAATCACTTCAAATAGATACTTATTTACAAAAAGTGGGGATAGTATAAGAAAGTTTTTACACGATAATTTTCATATTTTGGAGGTGATAGATTTAGGAGATACTAAACTTTTTGATGCGGCAGTTCTTCCTGCCATTTTTATAGGACGCAAAAAAAAGAAGGCACAGAATACTACGGCTAATTTTTTAAAAATATATGAAGAACTCAACGGGTATAATGGAGAATTAATACCATCAACTGATATTTTTGACGTTTTGAATTCTAAAAACCAAGGTTATTTCACAGATGGTATAAAAAGATATAAAAAGACCTCCGGTATAATTAAGTTCACCCAAGCGAAAGAGAATAACTGGGCAATGCTGTCTGAATCTGAGGCAGAATGGGTTAAGCAGGTAGAAGCTAATTCAAAGGAAACAATCGGTTCAACTTTTAAAGTTAGAGTCGGTATTAAAACTACCGCCGACAAAGTTTTTATAAGTGATTCTTGGGAAGACCTAAATGGGACAAAGCCAGAAGAAGAAAATTTAAAAGAACTAATTTCTCAAGAGAATATTAAACCTTGGGCAATTTGTGATAAGAAAAAACTAAAAGTCCTTTACCCTCATTTGTCTATTGATGGAGTGAAATCGGTGATAGATATTGAGAAGTATCCAAAAACAAAAAAATATTTTGAAACATTCGAAGAGGTGTTGAAGGCTCGAAAATATTTAATTGATGCTGGTAGAGAGTGGTTTGAACTTTGGGTTCCTCAAAACCCATCTTATTGGAAATTCCCAAAACTTGTATTTCCTGACATTAGCGCTGTTCCTAGATTCTACTTTGATAATTCAGGTAAAATTGTCAATGGAAACTGCTACTGGATAGTAGCTAAGGAGAAAAAAGATGAGGAAAAGCTTTTTCTGATTCAAGGTGTTTCAAATTCAAAGTTGATGACCAAGTATCATGATTTGGTTTTTAGTAATAAACTTTATTCAGGAAGAAGAAGGTATTTTTCACAATATGTTCAAAACTATCCACTTCCTGATATAAACACATTGGAATCAAAAGATATAATAAATACCGTTAGGAAAATTAACGCTACAGATGATGAAAACAAGATTTCTAAATTGACTGAAATTTTGGAAAGTCAAGTAGGGAAAGCTTATAGAGTTGCTCCAGTTATTAATCTGGATTAACAACAACCAACCCTCTATATTTTTCAAAAATATCCATTGGTATTGACCTTTGGCATTTATAACTCTGATCGGAAACATAGGAAAATACTTCTCCCAGTTTTTCGCCAGGACTCAATATTATTCCTTCAATTATTTCTGTGTTTGGATTAGTTAATGCAATTAAATACCTAATGTCGAAAGTTGTAATATTTAACTCTGCATTAATGCTTTCCTCTTTTTCAGGTGAAAATTTCCCTAAATCTACTGTTTGAGCATCTTGAACTTTCACTTCCAATAACTGATTTGGAATATCTGGATAAGCACCGTAAAGCAAATCAGAATTAGAGGGGTCATAACCAAGAAGTTCCAAAACTTTTCGTTCTAAAGACTGGCCTCTATTTTTAGTAGAGTCCGCAGCAAGTTTAAAACCTATTAGTTTTTCAGCTACCATTTTTTTGATCAAATCAATAGCCAAAATTTCATTTGACTTTGCTTCTTCAACCATATTGCTTTTTGGAGGTTCAAAATCATGTCGAATTAAATATGATAGTTTTTTGGAATCTTGGAAGAACATTATTTTGTCTTCACTATCATATATTTTTTGACGACTCTTAGAGGAAATTAATAACTGATGTTTGATGGTCGGTTTTCCAAATGCGCCAAATTTAGCTACAATATAACCGGGTGTTGCAATTATGACGCATGATATCTTCTGGGTTTCAATATCCACTTTGGTCATCACAAACCGGACATCATTGCATTTTAAACTTTCTCCTGATTCATACTTTATTAGAAGAGTTTGGCTTGCTGGGATTCTATTCCATACTTGAAGGTTATAGGATTTACCACTTGTAACAATGTATGTGTCTATGAATTCACGGACAATTTTAGGTATCCCCTTTTTCTTAGGAGGTACAATTTCATAAGCATCGTCAAAAGCTGGTTCAGGAAAGGGGTAATCTTCAAGAGTTTTTGCAATTAATTTTCGATTATTCGAACCATCTGTTCTTGATTTTCCAGTTAACTTAAACTCTAGACCTATTAAAGATCTTAACCTACTTTCTAATTCCGTAAGTGATGTTAATGAGTGTGGAGATCTAGCTGGGATTTTAAATAAATTATTCATAGACAAACTTGAAAAGTTCAGAAACTGAAATATTTAATGCCTTGGATATCTTTTTTAAATTCAAGGCTGCAATATTTCGTTCCCCTCTTTCAACAGAGCCTATGTATGTTCTGTCAAGATCGCATTCAAATGACAGCTTTTCCTGAGACAATCCGATCTCAGAGCGAAGTTCTCTTATGCGAGAGCCTAGCTGTTCAAGAAATAGTTGATCATCTTGTTTATATGGAGATTGCATACTTAAATATTAAGGAACAAAGTTTAAAAAAGGATGACTATAAGTCTACGGACTATAAGTATCTAAACTATTCCATAAACAGAAAAATAAATTAACGGATCCTATTTTATTTTATCTGTTGACTTTACTTGAATCAAGTATCTCATGGGCAATAATGTTCGCCTCTTGACGTCTCATATTACATGAACCTATCAACTTTTAGTTTCACACTAAAACTCTTCTGCCTCTTCTATGCCATCATAGTTTTTGACTGTAATGGTCAATCTCCACAAATCCGAAGAGCTTTAAAGAAAAAGCTCAAAAACCAATTGGTTGCAAAGGATTACAAAGGTAAAGAGCGGTACGAGAACGGTCAATTAAAATATAAAGGTAAATACTACGACTACCCCGTAGAGGTGCAGGGAATATGGCATTTAGAATATGTGAAAGTTGGCAAATGGATTTACTACCATCCAAATGGAAAAATAGAAAGAATAGAAAATTACAACAAGCCAAAAAACTGTTACGAAGGAATTTATCGATCAGGGAAATGGGAATATAAAAATGAACAAGGCATAACTTATCTTGAAGAAAAATATGAAAACTACACTCTGGTATCAAAAGAGGAAGAATTTTATACAAGAGAAGGAATTCAAAGGAAATATATTTTTCATCAAGGAAAAACTGATACTCTTTACTATCAAAAAGATACGGTATCTACCAATCTAATTAAAAATCCAGGCTTTGAAATTTTCAGGTTTAAACCCATCCCAATTGTAAACAAAGGACACTCTTCAGCCGAAGAGTTGGTTGCAGACTGGACGTCTCCCGACAATGGCACTCCTGATTACTATAGTGAGATTAGACGGGTTAGAGATGTTCCTAGCCATATTTCAGTTGGTGCGAATACTAAAGGCGAGAATAGCTACATGGGAATAATTCTGTATCATAGCCCCTCAACACAATATTTGACATATTCTGAACACCTCCAAACTCGTCTTGCAAAACAGTTGGTGAAAGATCAGGTTTATTGCATAAAACTAGATATTCTTCTGTCTCAAAATTCGGGATTCTATATTGATCAGTTTGATGCATTATTTACCGAAGCTCCTATAAAAATAGAAGCGAATACATTTCAAACAACCAATCATCACAAAGTAGAATTTAATAAAGCATTGAACAATCGCAATAAATGGAAAAGACTGTGTGCTTCATATATTTCAGATGGGTCTGAAAAGTACCTGACTATTGGCAATCTTCAAAAGAATAAAGACATGAACAAAGTTTCAATTAAGCCATACCAGAAAAGCTCCTTAGATATCAATGAATCCGCTTATTATCTGATAGACAATGTAGAATTAACACCTGTGTCATCAAGACAAAAATGTGAGTGTGGAGATCCCCAAATTCCTCAAGTAACCAGAAAAAGAACTGTTTCTGATTTTGACAGCTTAGTAATAACTAATATTGAAGAAGTCAGTATTGGAGACCAGATCATTCTCAACAAAGTGCAGTTTCAATTCAATGAATCGAAGTTATTAGAGTCAGCCATCATTCAATTGCAGGTATTAAAGGGAATATTGGAACAAAATCCATCTTTTAAAATCTTGATTAGCGGACACACAGATAATCTTGGTACGGATGAATATAATTTAAATCTGTCAAAAATGAGAGCACAAGTAATTGTCGATTGGCTGGTAAACAATGGGATAGAAATTAATAGGTTATCATATCAAGGACATGGCTCAGACATTCCACTAGTTGAGAACTCTTCTGATGAAAATCGAGCGGTAAATCGGCGTGTGGAATTTGAAATAACAGAAAAATAAATTAACAGACCCTATTCCCATTTTATCCGTTAGCTTAATTGTAAACAAAAAAAGAAAATACTCATGGAAACAGACCATCAGGGACAAGTCGAAAAGATACTAAAGGAGCTGGGCAAAAAAATCGATCACCTCATTGCCGAAACCAAAGATGCAAGCGGAGAAATCCGGGACGATTTGGAAGAAAAAATAAAAGAATTCAAATCCAAAAAATGGAAAATGGAGGAAGAATATCAGGATTTCAAAGCAAAAAATGAAGGGAAGTGGGAAGAAATTAAAACCCATCTGTCCGGTGCTGCCCTGGAATTGGAGAATGCCGTAAAAGCGACTTTCAATAAAAAATAACGTAACTCCACTTCCTTTTCAATAATTGCCTTATTGCCCACAAAAGTCAAATTCAGGTTGGCAATCTTTTACTTGATACTTTAGTGGAATATGGATTTGGCGTGCTTGCTTTTGCAACACATCCTTCTCCAAAAAATCTGCTGTCATGTAGCGGTACTCCTCATTCATAGGACGACCTGCCCATTCATGTCCACCTCCACAGCTGCTTACAAAATAGTAGCCTCTGTTGACGCTATGCAATTTTTCGGCAATAGTATGAGAACCAAAGAACATCATGAAGCCGGTATCATCCGGTGAACAGTAGTGGTGGGCAGCCGTAGCAAATGGCACCAACGGATCGCAAGTGCCATGAAACAGAGCCGTAGGTATGGCAGCATCTGGCGTAATCCAGTTCTGATCCAAAATTGCTCCAGCCATACTAACTACACCCGCATATTTAAATCCATCTGCTAAAATATTTTCCTGAGACTTTTTCCAGTAAGCAGCTTGTAAAACGGCTTCCGCTCCGGCACTGCTACCGGCTATTACCACAGTTGATGGATCTATATTGAATTGCTCACTTTTTTCCAGCAAAAAAGCAGTTGCCTGATTCACATTTTGAGCTGCTGTGAGCAAAGTATTGATTTTATTCTGAACAGCCTGTCCACAACTAAATGACTGGTCTTTCATAGTCAGATGATAAGAGATAGTCGCTGTTACCCAGCCTTTTCCGGCAAAATACTCACAATAATCAATCCCCCGATCCCTGTTGCCACCGGAAAATCCTCCGCCATGTACATAAATGAGCAGTGGTTTCAATTCATTGTCTTTTTGCTTCGGGTAAAAAATGTCCAATGCAAGCGTATCTTCATACACCATCGTCCGGTGTTCTATTTCCAGATTTTGAGTAGCAAAGCTTGAAAAGGACATAAGAACTATTCCCCCAACAAAAAATAAACATTTCATTTTACAATTATAGCAGTTCTAATTGGTTTATTCTTCCTGCAATCATTCCACAATAGCCTGATACACCAAATTCCTTAGTTTAGCATGGTCATCCACTCCATTTGTCGGAATCAATTGTTTGAAATACACCACAACCAAATCCTCCACCGGGTCAGCCCAATATGTAGAGCCGTAAGCACCACCCCATTCGAAAGTACCAACAGAACCCGGTTCACCTCTTTCTCCTACATCTTTGGTAATGGAAAAACCAAGGCCAAAACCGGAACCTCCTCTGGATCCATATGGGATGTCTCTTACATCCACATGATCTGCAATCATCAGCTCTACTGTTTTTGGAGAAAGAATTTGATTGCCATTGTATTTACCTCCATTGAGCATCATTTGGAGAAACTTAGCGTAATCCAGAGCAGTTGACAGATAGCCTGCACCACCTGAAAAGCTCTTGCGTGGGCCATTGACATAATGTCCCTGCCCCATACCTAAACCCGGATCAGGAGATCTTTCCAATGGTTTACCCTCATAAGCCATATAGGACGTTGACAAGCGATCTGCCTTGTTTTTAGGCAAATAAAAATGAGTGTCATTCATGCCAATAGGATCCAGAACTCTTTCTTTCAAAAATTCATCTAAAGTCATTCCTGAAGCCTTCTCGATTACTGCTCCTAAAATATCGGTATTGTACCCATACACAAACCTTTCGCCCGGTTCGGCATCCATAGGCAGACCAGCCATACGGGCAATGGTAGCTCCGATTGGTTCATCTCTATCAGCAAAATACCAGCCCTGAATACCAGCTTCTTCCCATTCTTGTTTGGCCGGACCATGACCATACCCTATGCCGGCAGTGTGAGTAAGTAAATCACGAATAGTAATGGCTCTGGATGCTTTTACCACATCATATCCTCCATCATCTCGTTTTTTTGCTACTGTTGTTTCTTTCCATTCAGGCAAATAATTGCCAATCGGATCAGATATCTTCAATTTTCCTTCTTCCTGCAAAACCATTGCACCTACGCTCACTATGGCTTTAGTTTGTGAAGCTATCCTGAAAATAGCATCTTTTGGCATTTTCTTTTTTGATGCGATATCACTGTCTCCAAAAGCCTCCAAATAAACTATCTTTCCTTTTCTGGCTACCAGGGTTACATTTCCCGCCATCTTCCCATCTTTAGTATATTGCTCCATAACCATAGATAGTCTTTTCAACCTTTCGGAGGACATTCCTACGTCTTCTGGTTTAGCAGTAGTTAAATTTTGAGCATGTAAAACAGAAACCCATAACAGCCCACACAGTATTATAAAGCCAGCTTTGAATTGTTTGATCATTGTATCTTAATTATTAGTTAAAAAAATAAAATTAACTATTCATAAGAATATAATCATATTTAATATTTCATTTTTATTATAAAATATTTCGATACCTTTTTATTTATACTTTTACCAGACGATACAATTACTTAATTAAAACAAAGAGTATTAATATCCTCCCATTTATCAATTGATGTATTTTATTGCTAATTATATGCTCCAATACTAATCAGGCCTTTTTTAGATTCTATACCATCAAGGTCTTGTGCCCCTGAATGGTAATTCCCATTGTTTCTTGCCGGGCTGTTTGGTTTAAGCCTGAAATTACCATTTATTGCATCAATAAACCGGGGATCGGTTATGATATCACCTTCACCGGGTTCATCACCTATCGGGTTAATATCACCTTGTGAATAAAATAGATTATGGTGATGAGATTGGTTAGCCAATGCCACTCGTTGATGCCCCCTTGGTATTTTGAACGATCCAAAAACTTGAATATCCCGAGCTAAAACGAAAATGTTGTTAGATACAAAAAATGAAGTGTTTTCCGGATAAAAAGTCCAGAATACATACCTATCAACATTAGGTTCTCTGGTTCGAATTACTGTATTATTCATTACCACAACATTGTACATAGAACCACCCCCGACAAATTGATTACGATCATCACTTAAATTATACGTTACAGTGATGTTGTCAACATTTCGAGCTGCAATTTCCAAAAAACCATGATTGTTTATAGAAATATTGTGATGAATATGGATATCCGAAGCATCAAAACCATCATCTACTCCATCCAATTCTATGACTCCACCGTCTGAACCATAAACACCTCCATAAGAACCATAGTTCATAACTTTATTGTATGCTATTTCATTGTACTTCGATGTAATCATTATGGCGATTGGCCCCCAAGACCTGGCCATTGTATCTGCTGCATCGTGCATATAATTGTGTATTATCAGGTTATACTGCCCTTTCACCTTGACTGCAACCGGAGAATGAAAAAATTCACACCGCTGTAACACATTATGATGAGTGTTTTCTGCAAAATAAACAGCTCCCATTTTTTGAACATTCTTATTTTGCTTGTTGGAGCCCGGAGGATAAGCATTGTCATGAAAATAAAGCCCATCGATCACCACATAACTACCCATTATTCTGAATATATTCCCATTAAGGTTGTGCCAATTAGGGTTACTAAAAGAGGGAGCTAACCCTGCCCCGTATTTAACAAAAAGCTGAGCGAGATTTCTGCGGTCATTGGACTTCACTAAACGTGCCCCTGCACTATAACTACTAAACACTATAGGTGCATTTTGTGCTCCGGAATTATTAAAAACAAATCCACCCTTATAAGAAGACCCCCTGGCAAAAAGGATACTATCTCCTGGTAGAAATAAATTTCTATTCAAGTTTGTTAAAGTTTCCCAGGGTTTTTCAATACTAGTTCCAGAGTTTGAATCTGATCCATAGTTACTATTTATATAATAATTTTCTGCATACCCTGCTTGAGCTGAGAATAACAGCCAAAAGGCAATAAATAATTTGTTAAGTTCTACTTTCATAACAGATAGAGACTAAAATATTAATGGATTTTTTTCTGAATCAAAATAATGACAATCCCGGACAGAGTCACTTTGAAAATTTGCAAAACAGGGCTAAGAAAAGTTTTCAACTCCTTAGCCCCACTTATCAATCAAATTTTGTTTCTAAAAACACAACCCGTCTGTCAGCACTATAAACTATGTGATTGAGTAGCTTATGTTGAAAAACATTTTGAATCCAGTCCATTTGCCCAGGAGGTATATTCTGTACCACTTCCTGACCATTTACAGCACTCACAACTGTCAAGTTCTCTTCTGATGGATTCCAAACCAATGTTTTCATAAACTTTGCATCAGAAGGCAAGCGACACCAAAATTCTGCCTGACCATCAGAGCCGTAGTTATAAGCTTCTGGGATGCCACCGAAACCCCGGTGGTAGTAAGGACCAAAAGCCCTGCGTCCATAAGGAACATACTGTATTCCTGGCCTATTATTCCAACCTCCTGGCCTCTCAGCGAAAAGATGTCCCTCTTCTTTTACAACTAAAGGTTTGTTTTTATACATTCCGGTTAAAAGTGGTTTTGAATTGAGCATAAAACCACTGCTAATACCTGTCAGAAGCCCTTTCTCACTTTCATAATCACCCCATACTATATGTGAGTCTATGAAAGGATGGATTTTATGTTCAGCACTTTCGGACATATAACCCAACATATTCAACAATAGCCTGTCAGAAACCGGATCCTGTTTTGTTCTTGATATCAACTCAAACCCACTAATCAGGTAACTTCCTTTTCCATTAAAAACTTCTATCAGACCAAGTCCCTCCAAGCCTACGCTATAATTTGCCAAAACTGATATATTTTCAAATGATGAAAGACTGTCAACAACAAACCCATTCTCTACGGGATAAATATCAGGAAAACCTTGCTTCCTTTCATCCCAACCACTATAATCCGACCAGAGTTTTAAATGCTCTCTTTTGAGCCCTTTAAAAACAGGATGTTCCGGTTGTTCAGGATTTATATTGAAACCATTGTGAGATGGTCTGAGAGGAGGAGGGTAAGTAGAATTATCTATGTCCATATTTAACCCCTTCAAATCAACAGGCAATAAAGTATTGAGCTTACTGATGTTTTTGCTATCCTGATTAAAGACCAATACACGACCTCCATTTGCCACAAACTTTTGCACTGGTTTTACATCTACATCAGACTGAAAAGAATTTTTCCCAAAAACCAGTATTCCATTTTTGGACAATTTGTTTAAATCCGAAATATCCTGAACATTCAAGCCCAACGCTAACAATGCATTTTTTGTATATCCCGAGGGGTCGAACAATTGTATTTTCAACTTATCCTTATCCTGTATTAGCAATGGGTTTCCAATATATATTTCGAAAGTATTAGTACTAATACTTTTACCATTTTTGGCGATTTCACCCACCAACTTATACTGCCCTGAAGGCATAACAGAGGGCAGTTCAATAACTAAATCAGATGAGTATGTATCATAATAAGCTATTTTCGGCAAATTTTGTATTCCGGAAAAATATGGCTTACCAGAAGTATCTATAAGCTCATAAGACAAAACTCCTCCTTCCAATTGTTCAAAACTATCGGAATCATTAACTATATGGAATCTGGCAGAAAACTTACTACCTGTATAAACATTGGGAGTCCAAACCTCCCAGCTCAACAAAACAGGAGCATAAGATGTTTTGGCTTGAAATGCTACTGCTTTAGGAGACATATCAGTAAAATTTTCTATAGTATGCCAATTGTGGAACAAGATAGTAAATGGAAAAATTCCTGATAATTCTGAATTAGAGGGTCTTAACCTTCTAAACAGTTCTGTAGCCTGCTTGAAAGTATGTACCTGATGTTCACTTGCCAATTGAGCCTGAATATTTTGCGGCGCATGCCCTGTCCAACACAACTGTGAAACGGGGTTTTTATGATCAGGAGTGAGATTGTATCGTCCATCAGGCCCAGAATAATTCCCTACGCATTCAGTAAAGGTAATAGGTTGTACGGGCTTTTTAAAAGGGATAATTTTGCTGTTATCACGAATATTGAGAAACGTGTATGGGGAAGAGTAATACCAGCCCCAATACCTGTGCAGGTCACATATATCTCCTGACTTGCCATAACCATATCCTGCATTGCCTATATACAGGCGTGTACTATCCCAGTCCGATTTAAGTTTCTGGTGAGCATACTTTGTGAAATTCTCCCATTTAACAGCAATTTCACCTTTATAGGGGGTTTCATTTGTAATGGCATAAATCATCAGGGAGGGATGGTGAGATATCTTGTTGTACTTTTTTGTCCTAAACCATTTAATTCCCCATTCATAATCTTTCGGTGGTTTTCTCCCTCCTATTGTACCACCATAGTTGCCTCCAAACACCATCATTCCCAACTCATCACACACGTCGTACCAAGTTTCATCATCCGGAATCCGAATGATGTTAACATTAATACTTTTCATAAAGCGCACATAGTCATAGGCAAATTGTCGGCTTTTTTCCAACTCGTCAGGGATTCCTCTACCCGGGGGGTTGATGGCAATACCCCGAAGAAAAATGGGATTACCATTTAACAAAATCTGCCCATTTTTAGATTCGAATGAGCGAAAGCCAATTCGTTCGCTTTCTTTGGTTTTTAGTACTCCATTTTGGCTAAGACTCACTGTCAAATCGTACAGTACAGGCGAGGCAGGAGTCCACAGCTGAGGATTTATATCATTAATTGTCATGCTGACATATTTCATGCTGTCTCTATCAAAAATATCTACGGTTTTGTGTCCCTTCCATAGTAATGTGCCTGATTTATTAATAACTACTTCCATAGTCACTTCCCCATCTATATCGCTGACTTCAAGGAGCAAATTAGCATAATCTGTTCCGGTAAAAATATTGATTTTATCTATTGTAGGGCTGGCAAAAGATACATGTGGCAATAGTCCTAAAATTATAGCGTAGCAGTAAATGAGGAGTTTTTTTATAAACATCATATTTCCAAAAAATTTAAAACTTTCCCTTGAAGATTAGGGGAATAAGTTTGGGGATTAAATAAAACATATCAACTCCCTTATGGCTATAAGCCAAAGGTTAGTCAAAGAAATAGTCGAAACTGATGGACACTCTTTAGCAAATTTAAGAGTGTCCATCAGTTTAATTACTAATTGGGATTTTGAGGGATTATACCTTCGTTTGAATCAATATAATTTTGAGGAAGTGGGAATAAAATATTCTTATCAGAAATTTGGGTAAATTTATTATGCTGAGATGTTCTGCTTACCAATAAACCAAACCTATTAAGGGTATATCTCCTATGCTCTTCCGATAGCAATTCCCTGGCCCTTTCGTCAAGGATCAATTCCACATCCACATCACCTTCTGCAATCAGTGAAGCATGTGACCTCTCTCGCAAATCATTGATATGATCCGCTGCTTCATCCATTTTTCCCAACTTCATTTCGGCTTCAGCGAGTAATAAGTACGTTTCCGCCAGTCTGAGATATGGCATACTGTTGTATTGGGAAGCTTCGTTGACCCTTTCAAGATCGGGAAAATAATCCCATTTTTTTGTTCCGGGCCAATAGGCATCACTTGTTTTCCAAGCACTAAAGCTTGGAGTTTTGGTAAACACAGTGTCACCCCCTAATGACTTTAAATAGTATTTGCTCAGAGCAAATTCACTGTACCTATCGTCGGTATCTTCATAAAGATTTTCCACATATAATGTATGGGCGGTTCGCCCTATTCCTCTACCTCCATACTGGCTAAATGCCCAGTCATCATCAGATGTCAAATTATAATATCGGTTTACCCAGGTTCTCCTCATGGCCAGATTACCAGTACCCGGCAGGTCAGGCGCATTTAAAAAAGTCCACAAGGTCTCGGTATTTCCTTGTGAAGGCAAAGCATTTTCAGGATGAAACTGATCCATAAAGGGCACTCCTGGTTTACTTGCATTTGATCCAAATCTGGAAGTAATCAAAGCAAAATTGGGGTTATCGACAACACGTTCTGCCATTTTTTCAGCATTCACATCATCGCCCATAGTCAGGTATAATTCAGCCAGATAGTGCTGAGCCACCACCTTGCTCAATATCAACGGATCTCCGTAATTGTCGGGCAAATTTGCCTCTGCAAAAAGAAGGTCTTTTTCCATTTCCACTCTAATGGTATTGACATCCGTTCTTTGCCAATCCAACCTGAAATTGTTCCCATTGATCTCTTCCAAACTCAATGGTACATCTCCCCAAGAGTTGGTCAAATGCCTGTATGCCCAGGCTCTAAACAATCTGGCATGAGCCAATATTTCATTTTTATTCCTTAAATCTTCTGTTTCATTTCCTCCTTGCCAATCTACATCAATGGATTCCGCACGGGAAATGATCATATTTGATGAATTCACTATATCAAAAAGCCAATTAAATGCTAAATCAAGGACATTGTCGGAGGGATTTAAGTTTGCTCCATACACATCAAATGCTCTTAACGCAGCAAATGTATAATTGCCCCAATATGCATCGGTACCTGCTTTCCAAATTACAGACAATTCCATTGAAGTACCCAACTCACTGCGTTCCTGACGAATTAGCGAATAAATAGAATACAAACCCTGATTGAAACCATCCCTTGTCTGAAACAAGTTATCTGCGAAAATAGAATCTTTTGGAGTTTCGACTAAAAAGTCTTCATTGCATGCGTTGAACAATACTATTGAAACAATCAATAGTATTTTTATTGTTATATTTTTCATGATATCGATTTTTTTAAATTTAGAGTCCTACCCTTACACCTAATAAATAAGTTCTTGAAAAAGGTCTGTTTGTTTGATCACTTGCCTCTGGATCAATGCCTCTCCAATCCGTAATTGTTATCAGGTTTTTGGCATTAACAAAAAACTCCAACCTGGAAACAGACAACTTGTCTAATACTGAAGTGGGTAATTTGTAACTCAAGGTGACATCTTTAAGCCTGACATAACTTGCACTTTCATACCACCCGGCACTTAATGGATTTGTGGATCGGTCTGCATTTTCAGGAAAATCATTGGTAGGATTGTCTTCCGACCAATAATTTACATTGTAAACCTTTCTGCGTAACAACCAGTCGTTGGTAGTGATTAATGGATTTCTTTTAACAATACCATTTACCCAATACACAAAACAATTGAGAGTGAAATTTTTGTATGTTATATTGTTGGTAATACCTAAAGTAAAACTTGGCTGAAGTTTTCCAATTATTTGCCTATCATCGGCATTAATCATATTGTCTCCATTTAAATCGGCGTATTTTACATCGCCGGGTAAGTTGACTCCATAATCATGCAGATTGACACCTGCTGTATCTGCCAACTGCCAAATCCCATTATTGACATAACCAAAGCTTACATCTACGGGCTTCCCGATAAACCACCTGCTCCCCACATCATCTATGTAGTTGCCCAAGGAGTCAGTAAGGCCAACATGTACTATCTCATTCAAGCTTCTGGTAAAAGCAAATTGGGTGTTCCATTCAAATCCATCACGGGAAATATTAGTAGTTCTAAGAGCCAGCTCAATACCACTGCCCTTTGTTTCGCCTATGTTTTGGAGTATAGACGTTGTTCCATTAATTGATGGAATGCTTTTGTTAAGAAGTAATCCGGTGGTGCTGGAAGTATAAACATCCAATGACCCACTAATCTTGGATTGAACAAGCCCAAAATCAACTCCTACATTCAAAGATGTAGTTGTTTCCCATCCCAATGAATTGTTTCCTAACCTTCCGGGATAGTATCCGACTAAATTGTTTCCATTTCCATCTATATAGTCCCTTTTTGATAAAACCGGCAAAGTACTATATGGAGATACAGATTCATTGCCATTTTCACCAAACGAAACCCTCAACTTAAGCTGATCAATCAGACTGCTACTTTGCATAAATGACTCCTGATCAATATTCCATCCCAAAGCCACTGAGGGGAAAAAGCCATATTTTTGATTAGATCCAAAAACAGAAAATCCATCTCTTCTCCCTGTCACAGTGAATAAGTATTTACTATTATAATTATAGTTTATTCGTAACATTTGTGAGATGTAATTACGCTGTGAATAAGAAGGATCAGCTGTTAATACTTCTGCATCATTAAATTGGTAGTAGCCTCTCACATCGTTTGGAAAACCTTGGCCTTCTATAGTCATACCTTCATCTACTATTTTTTGAGAACTATACAGTGCTGTTACGAAAATGTTGTGCTTGCCAAATGTTTTATTATAATTTACAATATTTTCAATCAACCAATCCTTCCGGTCAGTTGCTTGTTGAATAGCATAACCACCTACTTCTCCTCCGTCTCTTGTTTCTCTTCCTCTATAGGTTTGTGCTTTGGTACCTCTTATGGTATAACCACTATTAAACTTATAAGACAACCCGGGTACAAACGGAAGTTGAATTAACATGTAGTTGTTGGTTATTAGAGAATTAGTTTTGTCAGAATTATCGTACAAAATATTTTCCATAGGATTTGAAAACCCGGTATCATCTGGCCAGGGTAGTTTTGAAATAGTTCCATCTTCATTAAAGGGTTTGGTCAATGGGTTCATCCAAAACGCTTCATCAAAATTACCGGCTATACCACTTCTATCTCCAAATCCCACCAAGGTATTCGTACCAATTTCCATCCAATCGGTAACATTGATTCCTAAATTTGCCCGAAAATTAACTTTTGAAAAATTATCATTGATGGCTACTCCCTTCACATCTTGAAAATTACCGGATATAAAATATTTGATTTCTTCGGATCCTCCTGAAACAGAAAGATTGTGTTCCTGCTTTTTTCCCTGTCGTAGTATCAAATCCACCCAGTTAACTGCTTCTCCATTTTCCCAAACCTCACGTTCGGTATCAGTAAGTTGGTCTTCTCCAAACCGTTCCACTTTTCTCTGGTAAAAAGTTTCTGCATCCATCATGTCAGGCAATGAGTAGGTATTGTCAACACCATAATATCCATTATAACTGATTTTGGGTTTGCCTCCGAAGCTGCCTTTTTTGGACGTCAATATAATCACACCATTGGCACCCCGAGCACCGTATATAGCTGACGAAGAAGCATCTTTCAATACTTCAATTGATTCCATATCATTGATGTTTATCTCAGAAATCGATCCGTTAAAGACTACTCCATCCAGTACCACAAGTGGGCTTGCATCTCCAGATATTGAACGTCTTCCCCTGATATTAATGCTATTGCTCGTACCTGAGGCGGTATTGGTATTCACAGTTATATTTAGGCCTGGAACAGCCCCCTGCAAAGCCTGTTGCATATTCACCTGAGGCATTTGCTCTAGTCGTACTGAGTTAAAAGAAGCCACAGATCCGGTAATATCTGCCTTTTTCTGTGTTCCGTACCCCACTACTACTATCTCTTCGAGTTGCTCAGCATCTACAATCATTTGAAGGTCAATAACTGACCTTCCTCCTACTTCAACTTCCTGTGTTTTATATCCAACAAAGGAAAACACCAGGTTCGTTCCTTCTGGTAATTGTATTATGTAATTACCATCCAGATCAGAAGTGGTTCCGTTTGTTGTTCCCTTCACAACAACGCTTGCACCAGGTAATCCTTCTCCATTTTCATCTGTGATTTTTCCCGAAATGGTTACGTCTAGCATTTCTTCCACCACTTTGGATTGAGCAAACGATTCAGAGGCGTGATAAACACTTATGTTATTATTGATTCTTCGAAAATGTAATTTAGCACTGCTACCAATATCCACCAGTAGTTTTTCTATTGATCCATGCCTGTTGTCCAAATTCACTTTCTGTTTCTTATTAATAGATTTTTTATCGTAATTAAAATAGAAACCGGTTTGAGATTCTATTTGTGAAAACACCTCCATCAAAGTAGCCTCTTTGGTATCAAGCTCCACATATACCTCTTTTAAACTTTTTGATTTCTGTGCTTCACCCTCAGCAGCATATAACATACCGAGGCACAGGATTTGAGTGAAAATGCCATAGAATGATAGTCGCATAAGCACCTTAATTATTATTAGATAATTATTTTTCATAATTTTGATAAGGTTTATTTTAAATAAATCATTTCAGTTGCTTACTAATTGAGTAAAGTGTCCAATTTTAGGTCAATTAAAAAGCATCAATTATCCGGTAAAGCCTTTCAGGTTTTACCGGTTTCTTTTTTTAGGATGAGTTATAGTTTTTAGTCTGCATAGTTTTTAGTTTTTAAAATTTAATTTCCACTTCTTTGTTTTCAATTGTAAATTCAAATCTTTGAGAGAAACTCAGGTTTCTTAATACATTTTCAAGACTTTGTTTTTCAAATTTTCCGGTATAATTCCATTCCTGGCTTTCTCCAGTCACTTTAAAAGACACACCGTACCATCTCTCCAGTTCCTTTAACACCGTTTTCATTCTTACACTTTCAAAAACAATGATGCCTTTGTTCCAGGCAAATACTTGGTCAATGTCAAACTTGCGCTTTTCTATTGTCTTTTTTACTTTGTGGTAGGTTACTTCCTGTCCTGGCTCTAAGTAGTAGTTATTCAATTGATTTGTCTGTCCGGTGTTATTAACAACAACCTTTCCCTTAGCCAAAGATACTCTTATCTGACTTTCATCATTATAAGCTCTCACATTAAAAAAAGTACCTAACACCGTGGTTGAGAGCGTTCCTGAATGGACAGTAAATGGTCTGGCTGGATCTTTTACTACATCAAAAATAGCTTCCCCTGTCAATTCAACCTTTCTAAATGAATCGTCAAACTCCTTTTTGTACTTGAGAGTACTTCCTGAGTTCAACACTACCATAGTGCCATCGGGCAGTTTTACGGTCGTCTTTTGACCATAAGGAGAAACCTTAGTCACAAGTGTGCTATTTTCAAATTCTGAAGGTAAAAGGTTGTTTAGTCCATTGCCATACCAAAGCCAGCCAGCCAATAATAGCATGGCCACAGAAGCTGCTATTTTGGACATTCCTTTCCATGAACTCCAGTCTCTACCAAAGAAGTGTTTGTTATTTTGCTGAGGTAATTTCTTGTTGTATTTAAGAACATTTTCAAAAACCCGCACATAATCTTCCTGCACAGGTTTTTCCATTGTTTCATATTCCAATGAACGTACAAGCTGTTGAGCCCGGGTAAACTCTTCCATTTTGTTAGGATGATTGTCAGTCCAGCTCTTCCAAAAATGATCGGTTTCATAATTCGGATTTAAAACCGATTTAACAAAAAATTCATCCTTTAAAAAATCCTCTGTGCTATAAGCATCATACTTCATATTTGACGACTCTAAGTGTTTTCATTCGTATAGAGTCGGTCAATACCTAAATGACCATAGTTTTTTTAGACTTTTTTTCAGTTCTTTTAAAAAAAGATTAATTGAAACCCGGTCTCACTATAACTTTTAGAACAAATTATAGATAAAAAGGAAAATGCAGTTTTTAAAAATGTATCGGAATGGTATCAGATTCCCATCGCCAGTAATATCAGGATCAACTTTCCTTTTAAGGTTGAAAGTTGTAGCGAAAGGGAGTCAATAGCTCTATAGATCAAAGCTCTTGCCGATTTCACCCTGGACATTCCCATAATGGTAGCTATCTCCTCATAAGTCAACCCTTCATAATACATGAGCAAAATGGCTTCTCTTTGTTTTGTTGGCAATTGGTTGCATGCTGACTCCAGTGTTTTTTTTTGTTCTTCCGTCAGGTTGTCGTTTATTACAATGCTTTCTCTGGACAATTGCATTTGAAAAACATTATCATCATCAAGGCCGTCCCGCAATTCATACTTGTTTTCTTTTTCAAGTTGCCTATGCAATTTTCTTCTGATGCTGCTAAAAAGGTAAGCTTTCAATGACTTTGGTAACGACAGTTTATCTCGGTTTTTCATTAAATCAAAAAACATATCCTGAATCGCATCCCAAATCAATTGATCATTTTTGGTAAACTGTCTGCAATATTGATACGTTTTTTTGGCATAGCTCCTGTAGATGTATGCCAGTGCCCGTTCGTCACCTTGCACAAATTCATTCCATATTTTCACCTCATCCACTTCAACAGGTAATGACTCACCTGAGGTGACATTGGTGTCAAAAGAATGATTTTTTCTTTCAAAGAATGGATGCCCGGTTTCGAAAACTTTGCCCATTTAGAGAATAGCAAAAAATGATTTGTGTAGTTTAATTCAAAAGCAATATATATAAATATTTGAAAACTCATTCGATTGATTTTCAAAACAAAAGGTAATAGAATAATCCGGAAACCTGATTCTGATCCTAGGAGTCTGTCGGACTTAATAAACCACCCAATTATTTATATCTTGGGGCATGATATCATTTATTGGAGCGGATAGAGAACAAGTTTCTTTTATGCCACATGACCTTAACGATTGGCTACCTGAAGATCACTTGGCAAG
>NZ_JBDKWG010000125.1:0-87023 GCF_040151475.1 Reichenbachiella sp. MALMAid0571
TTGGTTGACTTCCCTGTCAAACACAGATTTACTGCCATCATTTTGAACTCCTTATCGAAGTGTCTTCTTTCTTGTTTCATCTTATGTAAATTTAGCTTAACGAGCTTAACTTACTGTCCTGTCAAATGTAGCAGTTCCAAGAAGAGTTAACTGCGTCAGCTGCGGAATGGAGTAAACACCTTGGTCAGCGGTTTACGGACTCAAATAAAGAAATCCTAGCGAGGGAAAGTCAACTTAGAAAGGTTGCTGGAACTGTATTATCAGGAACTGCATACACAAGTACGACTGGTCAAATTTAGAATAATGGCGGAGTGAAAAATCAACCACATAAAAATTTTGGCGGGTAAAAGGAAGAAATTTTTCGAAACTAAATATGTTACGAACTCTGTAATTGTAGGCAGAGAAAGTTCTCTTATTCGTAGAAACTTCCCATTTCTAGAAACCAAACTGCAAAATGGAATCCTATACTGCTACGGGGAATACCAACCTACTGAATATTCAGTGACTTACAAATACAGAATTAAGTATAATGGGTTTCGCTCTCCGTCGGTGACTGTATTAGATCCTTTCATTGAATACAATGACGATATACACATGTATCCTCAGAATAGGAGCTTATGCCTTTATCACAAAACAGATTTGGTTTGGGATACTCAAAAACACCATATTCATGAGCTCATTGTACCGTGGACGCACGAATGGTTTATATTCTATGAACTCTATCTACTTTCTGGAAAGTGGGAGCATCCATTTGTAGCTCATAATAAGAACGAAAAGCATGAGTGATTGTCATATTCACTTATGGTAAGATTTACTTCTAGAATCCCGTCACGGAAGTTCCATTGCCAGGGTCGTTTAAGTTTACAAGTGGTAAAACAGCTATAGATTAGCTCATTAAAATTTATAAGTGTGACTCTTGTAGTTAGCAATAGGCAGTAAAAGTATAAACCATAAGTGTGGATAAGGTTCTCGTATGTAAAAAATCAAACTATTCCTAGACTTTAAATTGTCAGATTTACAATCATAATGAATGAAATAGGGGAAATTTCAACAATTACTGAATATATCATTTTGACTCGTGTCACACTTTTAAATTCGATTATCTTTGTTCTATAAAGCATAAAAGTATTCAATGAAAATAGAACTTATTTTGTATGGTATATCCAGGGACATCATTGGTGGGCCGACTTATAGTATTGAAATCAAGGAAGGATCTACGGTGAAGGATGTTATGGATTTTCTTGTTTCTAAATTTTCAGATTTTAGCAAGCTAAAATCTCTAATGATTGCAGTGAATGATGAGTATGCATCGGATGAACATATTATTAAACCTGGAGATGAAGTGGTACTGATACCTCCTGTGAGTGGAGGCTAAAATAGTTTAATAATGATAGAGATTACGCCTGTTAAAATAGATACTCAAAGAATGATTACAGAGGTCGGTAGCCCTGAGGCAGGTGCTATTGATGTATTTATTGGTACTACAAGAAATTCGACTGCTTCAAAAAAAGTCCTGAGATTGGAGTTTGAGTCTCACGAATCTATGGCCATAAAAGAGCTTCAAAAGATTGTAGATTTTGCCAGATCCAATTGGACTATTACCAAAGTGGCTGTTGCACACAGAGTGGGAGTAGTAGCAATAGGAGAGGAAGCTGTCGTGATTGCTGTTTCATCTCCTCACAGACAAGCTGCATTCGAAGCTTGCAAATACATTATAGACACACTAAAGCAAACTGTACCAATTTGGAAAAAAGAAATCTTTGAAGACGGTGAAGTTTGGGTATGTGCACATCCATAATTCCAGAGGAAAGTCTATTTTTTATAGATCAAAAGAATCAACACAGGTAATAAAAACAAGTCTGCCAGCAGTGCAATCAGAAAAGAAATACTTACAAATAACCCTATGTGGTAAGTCACTCCAAAACTGGAAAAGCAAAAGACCACAAAGCCGAAAGTGAGGATAATAGTGGTGATGATGATTGGTTTTCCGGTTGTCAGAATTGTTCTTTTCATCGCATATATGCTTGACAATCCTTTTTTCTTTTCATGTCTGAATTTTGATAGAAAATGGATGGTATCATCTACAACAATTCCAAATGAAATGGCAAATATGATGGATGTGCTCAGTTTGAGGGGAATGTTGAAATACCCCATAATGGCGGCTGTTGCCAATATGGGAAACACATTGGGTAATAAGGTAATGAAGATCATACGCGAGGATCGAAATAAAAATCCGGCAATTACACCTACCAAAAGCATTGCTCCGATCAATCCTTTTACGAGCTTCATAGACAACAATCCATGACTTTTGTCAATCAGATGTGAAGTACCCGTAATGGCATAACCCATCAGATTTTGATCAATTTCCTCATTTAGCAATTCTATAAGCTTTTCATTGTTTTCATTGGATAGTTTTGATCCGATATCGGGAGTAAATCCTGAAATGCGGGCTTCTTTTCCATAAGATACCTTAATGAATTTTTCCTCGGGATGCTGTTTTTTGATGAAATGAAATGACTTATTCCATTCACTTTTCTTTTCCGGCAACTTGTAATACTCCTGAGAACCACTGTGGTAAGCTTGATTGGCAAATTTCACATAACTCACAGGTGACATTAGCCCATTCAACGGCAGAGTTTTTTTTGCAATGCTTTCAATTCTTTCAATTTCTTTGATCACATCGATACTGTAAATATTCTTATCTGAATCCTTTACCCATACACTTAACACCCACGGCCTTGCTCCGCCATACTGATGGTCAAAGTAGATGAAATCTTCTTTTAGCGGAGTATTGTCGGGCAAATCATCTATAAGAAAAGCGTTGATGTTGAGTTTGGTTATACCAAATGTGAGTAAACCCGCAGACAAACAGAATATAACTAAAATGGGTTTACTGTTTCTAATTATTTTCAAGAATAAGACAGACAACCAGGGATTGTTGGTAGTAGGAATGTATTTGTATCGAAAACCTGTATTGGACAATACAATAATTGATGGAAAAATAAGGTAGGTGAGTACGAAAGTGATGAAAATTCCTGCTGCAGCATACAAACCTAATTCAATAATAGGCAATACTTTGATGAATATTAAAGTAAGAAATCCAAGGGCTGTGGTGATGGAAGTGAGGAAGGTAGCGAATCCCACTTCCTTTATGGCTTCTTTGAGTTTATGAAGTTCGGTTCCTTGTACTCCGAGTTTTGATTTTACTACCGAAAAAAGGTGTATTATGTTAGACATGGACACCACTATCAAAATAGTTGGTATCAGAGAACTGAGAAGATCGACTTTTTTACCCATCAGACACATAAAACCCAGCGTGCAGAGTATGGAAAGTACGGAAATGACGAATGTACCAAATATGAGTATTGGCTTTCTTACGAAGATGATAAGTAAGACTAAAATGATCAAAGCAGAGATGACCAGAAATCTTGCAAAATCCAGTTTTACCATATTCACATAGACATATTGTGCTTTGGATTTTCCGGCTATATGAGTTTTGTCAAAAGAAAATTTGTTGACCAGAGAGTCTATTGTAAATACAAACTGATCTGATCTGTTTACATCATTGATTCTGTCATGGAATAGAATCAGGCGCATTCCCTTTCCGTTTTTCGCAAAAAAAGATTGTCTGTAGTACTGATCCTTAAACAGGTGTATGCTGTCTTGTTTGAGTTTGAAAGTGTCATCGAGGTGCATGAGCGGAATATCGACAAAACCCAGTGGAGTTGATATTAGCTTTTTCGAATTAGTTACTGAAAGTACCTGATTGGATTCTGGTAGTGTTTTGAGCTCCAGAGTTAATTCATTTACTTTTTGTAGAAAATCAGGCTTAAATACACCTGCCTGATTCTCAATTGCTATGAGCAGGTAGTCATTGTCATTTCCGAATTTGTCTGAGAATTTTTTGTAAAAATCCAACTCGGGATCATCTATTGGGAAGAATTTTTCAAATTCATAATCAAAAGCCAAATGAGTGAGCTGCCATCCAAAAAATACCGTGATCGCAATGGCAACAGCTATGGATAGTATGGATGTTTTTTTTGAAATGATTATTGGTATTTAGTTGAGCGGTGAAAGTAATAAAAAATTGAATGAATTACCTTAAAGTAAAAATCAAATCAGGAATAGAAGAATGGCCAATTGTATGTACTAAATGTTATGTCAGGATTAAGTATTATTTTCACATAAGTAAATATGTTTTTATTATTTGTATATTATCTATTGAATTTATTATCATTGAAAGCGAATATTTAAAGCCACAGATTTATCATCAATACAACGATCACAATGAAGAAAATATCCACACTTTCATTTCTACTGTTACTTTTTTTCTTTCAGCACAAACTCCACATGGGCATGTACACAGTCATTCGCATGGAAGGAAAATTACCTTTCCGGATGTCCCCGGATACAAGGTTTTAAAATGTGATTTTCACCAGCACAGTGTTTTTTCAGACGGTAGTGTCTGGCCGGATATAAGGGTAGAAGAGGCTGTTAGAGATGGTCTTGATGTGATATCTCTGACAGAGCATTTGGAGTACCAGCCACACAAACCGGATATACCACATCCTGACAGAAACAGGTCTTATCAATTGGCTCTGAATTCTGCCAAAAATCAAAATTTGATAGTAGTACGTGGTTCAGAAGTAACCCGATCCATGCCTCCGGGACACATTAATGCAATATTTATTAAAGATGCCAATAAATTGTTAGATGACGATCCTGTGAAGGTTTTTAGAGAAGCAAAAGAACAAGGAGCCTTCATTTTTTGGAATCATCCAAACTGGACTAGTCAGGTAAAAGACGGTATAGCAAAACTCACTGACATGCATCGTCAGTTGATCAGGGAAGGATTGTTGCACGGTATAGAAGTTGTCAATGATTTGAATTATTCTGAAGAAGCTTTGCAGATTGCTTTTGACAACAGCTTAGCAGTGATCGGTTCGTCTGATATTCATGGCTTGATTGACTGGCAATTCGATGTTCCTGAAGGAGGCCACAGGCCTGTTACATTGGTATTTACGAAAGAAAGAACTGAAGATGGAGTGAAAGATGGATTAATGAATGAGCGTACTGTAGCTTGGTTTAACAATACATTGATAGGTAAAAATGAATTTTTAGTGCCATTAATTGAAAGTTCAATAGTAGTAAAAGAGGTGGCATACTCCGGAGATACAAAAGTTGCCCACATTACCATTGAAAATATAAGTGATGCCGAATATGTACTTGAAAACTTAAGTGATTATACATTACATCAGCACGCTGATATCATAAACCTAAAACCAAATGCTGCTACAGTTTTAGAAGTGAAAACTATAGAAATACTTGATTCATTTAGTATGAAATTTAAGGTGCTAAATGCTGTGGATGCTCCTAAATCACATCCTGAAATTAACCTTCAATTTAGAGTTAAGTAAAGGATTGCCGGAAGATGCTGAGTGCAATTAGTAGAAATTTTGTTGTGCTCAGATTACATTTTTATTCTCAGGTTTCTTTTCTAATACATACCCGTATTATTTTCTTTGGAATAATCTTTGTGATTATTGTGAGTAGATGAATTATTCACTTCATATTTCTTTTTCATACATTCAATATTGATAATTTTGACTTATGCCAAAATTTACTAAATACTTAGCTGTTTGCCTGTCTCTATTGCTCATCTCATTTTTTGCAAATGCTCAGATTGATCAGGTTGCTGTAGAGGCGTTTATCAAAGATTTTTCCTCAAGATCGAAATTGACTGAGGAGCAGGTTAGAGATATTTTGGGTAAGGCAGAGTATCAGGAATCCATCATTGATAAAATGAATAATCCTGCTGAAAGCAAGATGAACTGGGCCCGATATAGAAATATTTTTATGAAAGATGACCGTATTTTGGCTGGAGTCAGCTTTTGGAATGAAAATGAAGAGACTTTAAAACAGGTTAGCAACGAATCTGGAGTTTCTGAAGAAATTATTTTGGGAATACTGGGCGTAGAAACGTATTTTGGTCAGCGAAAAGGAACATATAAGATATTGGATGCACTTTATACTCTTGGTTTTGGTTTTCCAAAGAGAGCAAAGTTTTTTAAGTCCGAATTGGAGCATTTTTTAGAATTGACCAACGAAGAAAAACTAGATGTGTATAACCTGAAAGGCTCTTATGCCGGAGCTATGGGGTATTGCCAGTTTATGCCGAGTAGCTACAGGGCTTATGCCAAAAGTTATGATGTAGGGGGTACTCGGGATTTGATGGATTCTCCTGAAGATGCGATTGCCAGTATAGCCAATTATCTGAAGGTGCATAAATGGATAGAAGGTCAGATCGTAGTGAGTGAGGCTGTCAAATCTTCGGATGCACAAACATTGAAGAAACAATCTTTGAAACCGAAGTATCCTGTATCACATTACAGCAACTTGGGTTACAGGCCTGTCGGTAATATTTCTCCCGGTTCTGTTTCTACCTTGATCCAACTTGAACAAACCGATGATATGGAGTATTGGTTTGGGTTCAATAATTTTTACGTGATTACCAGATACAATCATAGCGAAATGTATGCTATGGCTGTTTATCAATTGGCTCAAGCCATAGATGAAAAAAGACAGGAGTTGAATCGGTTAAGATAAAACAAAAAAACACGAATTAATTGAATAAATATGAAGAAATCCCTAACTAGTTTACCGCATTTGACTTTCATTTTATTTGCAGTAGTACTAATTGCATCGTGTCAATCAAATAAACAAGATGTTGTGGTAGGAACAAAACCCAATATCATCATCATATTCGCTGATGATATGGGCTATGGAGATTTGAGTTGCTACGGGCATCCTATCATCAAGACTCCACACATTGACCAGATGGCTCATGAAGGTATCAGATTGACCTCATTTTATGCAGCAGCACCCGTGTGTACTCCATCCAGAGCAGCTTTGTTGACTGGTAGGTATCCTATACGAAACCTGCCCAACAACATAGGCCCTGAATCCAAACATGGGTTGCCCTTGACAGAAGTCACAATTGCTGACGTATTGAAAGAACAGAATTATAAAACCATGGCCATTGGAAAGTGGCATCTTGGATATGGCAAGCCAGAATTGATGCCAACAGGCCGAGGATTTGACCATTTTTATGGGCTACCTTATAGCAACGATATGATACTGCCTTGGTGTCCCTGGTTAGCTCCAGAACACAATAAGCTCGAACTGTATCAAGACAATACTCCAATCAGGGAGATTGGTTTTAATCAGGATAGTCTTACCATAGATTATACGACTGAAGCTGTTGAGTTTATCAAATCCTCGAAGTATGATCCATTCTTTTTATATTTTGCCCATAGCATGCCACACTTACCTATTAGTACAGCGGAAAGTTTCAGAGGTAAATCTAAAGCTGGGTTGTATGGAGATGTGGTGCAGACTATAGATTGGAGTGTGGGACAAATTATGAAAACGCTTAAAGAACAAAATCTGGATGACAACACATTGGTAATCTTTACGAGCGACAATGGACCTTGGCAAAACTTACCGAACAGGATGCTCCAGCGTGGAGTAGAACTATGGCATGGGGGTAGTGCCGGAATACTCAGGGGGTCTAAAGCTACTACTTATGAAGGAGGCTTTCGAGTTCCCGGAATTGTGAGATGGCCGGGTCAGATTCCTGAAAATCAAGTGTCGGATGAATTGGCTACTACTATGGACTTATTTTCCACACTTATTGAAATATCCGGAGGGACTGTACCTAAAGGAAGAGATATTGACGGACAAAATATATTGCCATTTCTTAAAGAAAATGGTGTTTCACCAAGAGACCAGTTTATTTATCTCAAAGGCAAAAAAGTAGAAGCTGTCAGAGACAAAAATTGGAAGTTCAGAAATACTGAAGACGGTGGTATAGAATTGTTTGAATTGAATATGGATCCTTCCGAAAAGTACAACAGGGCAGAGGCATACCCCGAATTGGTGGAGAAATACTACAAACAAATGCAGGATTTTGCTGTAAAAACCAATGCCAATATTGATAGATTATATCATACAGAGGATTTAAAGTAAGAGGAGTTAAATTTCCTGATATTCAAAATTTTATACTTAAGATCACAATTTTCTTTATCAAATAATGTGTTTACTATCCTTTTATTTAATAGTATTAACTAAGAATTTGATATACTACTCAAAACAGTCATAGTTGCTTTAAGGATGTCTAATAGCTTTGACCATATCACAGATATTAAATTGTGGAGGCAATTTAAAAAAGGTAATAAAGACGCTTATAGAATCTTATTCGATAAGTATTCGCCAATTTTATACCACTACGGATTGTCTTATGTAGGTAATGAAGAATTGATTGAAGATTGTATCCATGAATTGTTTCTCAATATTTGGGAATCTAAAAAGTCTTTGGCAGATGTAGAATCTGTTAAGTACTATCTGATTGTGTCTTTTCGAAGGACAATTTCAAAACAACAGACTCTGATAAAAAAGAGAACTGAAATGAATGATAGTTACTTTAAGTATGCTACAGACCAGGAGGACAATTCTATTCAGGAGTTTATTATTAACGAACAGACTAAAACGCATAATAGTCATATCTTAACAGAGGCCATTAGTAACTTACCAGAAAAACAACGCCGGGCAGTAACACTACGCTTTTTTGAAAACAAGAAGTATGAAGAGATCATGCTAATCATGTCCATTAGCTATCAAAGTGCCAGAAAGTTCGTGTATTTGGGCATTAAAAAGTTGAGGGAAAATCTGAAATCTCAATCTTACAACAAATAATTCAAATACATTAATAGCAGTTGGTACCATATACAAGCTGCTTTCCTCCAAAAAATCTACCGGAAAAATATTTTTTTTAATTCAAGGGATACAAAAGTTCCGTACAGTGCTCTATTTATATAAGAGACTATAGAACTATATTTTTTATTGCAATGAATAAAAACTACTCCACTTATACCGTAAATGATTTCCTCATTGACAGGGAGTTTCGGGATTGCGTGCTTCGCGGTAATGAAGGAGACAAAATGATTTGGGATAGTATTATTAATAAATTCCCTGAAAAGCTTATTGAAGTAGAAGAGGCCAAAGAAATAATCATGAAAATGGAGTTTGGAGGACAGTTTGATTTACCAGAATCTAAAAAGATCCAAATGTGGAATTTATTGAGTAAAGAATTGAAACATGGAGAGGAGTTTGAGGAAAAACATCATAAGTACCTTAACTATAGGCCTGATCGGGAAAAATTTTGGTATGGCCATCTTATTAAGATAGCCGCATCTGTATTAATCCTATTAATTTGTGGTCTGGTCTATAATAAATCTACTCAAAAAAGCGAGAATGCAGCTCCTGAATATATTGTAAAATCAACCGAGCTGGGAGAAAAGTTAACAATTGTACTACCCGATAAATCGAGAGTGAAACTTAATTCTGGAAGCAAGTTGGTTTATCCCAGCTATTTTGCCAATGATGTCAGAGAATTGTATCTGGAAGGAGAAGCATTTTTTGAGGTTACAGAAGACAAATCAAGACCATTTCAAATTAAGGCTGGAAATATCAAAACTACAGTACTCGGGACTTCTTTTGTACTGAAATCTGTTCCGGATCTTAATATTGCTCAGGTTGCAGTATTGACAGGAAAGGTGGGTGTGCAATCATTGAGCGAGAATAATGAATATGAAAAAGAGCATACAATAGTTCTGCCAAGCGAAATTCTTAATTATGATTCGAAGAGTGCCACTTTTAGTAAAGGAATCTATAATCCTCTTGAAGTGCTGGCTTGGAAAGATGGAATCATCTTCTTTAAAAATGACAATTTGGATAGTATTATCGAAAAGCTGGTGAACTGGTATGGAGTTGAGGTTGAGGTAATTAACAAAGAAAAAATCAAAGTATCATACAACGGGACCTTCCAGAATAGTAGCTTGGAAAAGGTTTTGGACGGAATTAAACTTTCATCCAACTTCAATTACGAAATTGATCAAAACAAAGTGACTTTAACTGGTATTTAACACATAAACGAAATATATGAAAAGAAACATAACATAGAAAAAAAAGACCAGGTGACTTTAGAAGTACCCTGGCCCTAAACAGTAAGATCTAAACAAATACAAATCCCAGGTCTTGGCGGATCACTCTGATTTGTAATGTTTTCTCTTAATTAAGAAAATAATTCTCAACATAATAATAAAATTATGCATTGCAATTTACCAATAAATTTGTACATAGAAAAGTTCCTTTTGATGTCGAAATATGCATTTTATGGCGTTTGCTTACAAGTCCTTTTGGGAGCCATGGTGCTTGCAAGTGACGTTCGTGCACAGCGCAACAGCGTGAATGACATTTATCTTGAAATTGATTTGAAAAATGTAAGTTATGCTGAGGCATTTCGAAAAATCGAAAACTCGACAGACTTTCGCTTCAACTACAATAATTTTCTTCTGAAAAAGTATAAGAAAATCACGATTCCTACCAAAGACAAGTCATTAGGAGATTTGTTGAAAGAGTTTTCAAGAGAATCCAACCTTCAATTTAAGCGGGTTAATGAAGTAATTCATGTTGTTTCCAAAAAAAAATCAGCTCCTCCGGTTACGGAAGTTTATGGTGAAACCATTGCAGATGTTGCTATCAAAGGAAAAGTAACAGACGAAAATGGTGAAGGTTTTCCTGGTGCCAATGTATTGGTGAAAGGAACTTCAAACGGAGTAATTACTGATGTTGAAGGTAATTACAGTATATCTGCGCCGGAAGGAAGTACATTGGTGTTTTCATTTGTAGGATACCTTAAGCAGGAAGTAGATATTACTGGACGATCTGTAGTAGATATAGTCCTGCAAGTAGATGAAACAGAACTGGATGAAGTGATAGTTACTGCCCAAGGTATCAGACGTGACAGGAAATCTTTGGGGTATGCCATTAGTCACGTGTCAAGTACACAGTTGGTAGCAGCTGGAAATCCCACCAATCCAATCCAATCTCTTTATGGTAAGGCAGCTGGTGTAAATATTCGTCAATCGGTATCTGGCCCAACAGGAGGTATTGATATTAAAATCCGAAATGCAGCAGGGCTGGAAAGTGATGCAAAAACCCGTCCTTTATTTGTTGTTGATGGGGTTCCAATACACGATCAAGACAGTCAGTTGGGTGGTTCGGGAGATTTTGGATCTGGTATAAATGATTTGAATGCGGAAGATATTGAATCAATTGACATATTAAAAGGAGCCAAAGCATCGGTGCTTTATGGAAGTGAGGGAGCCAATGGTGTTTTGTTAATCACTACAAAAAGTGGAAGGAATATCAAAGGAATGCAAATTGATATAACACATCAATCATCCATTGAAAAACCAAAATCTTATATCGAATTTCAGAATAAATATGGCAATGGCAATAGTATCTATGATGTAGGAGATATGGTGACAGCCAATGATGGGATGGATTATCCTCAGGCAAATACAGGGCAATGGTTCAACTACGGACCAGAGTTTAATGCCAATGAAAAGCGTGTTTGGTGGGATGGTGTTGCCAGACCTTATGTAGCCCGACCCAATAACTATGAATTCATGTTTTCTGACGGAGCATCAAGAAGTACTACTATATCAGCCGCTGGAGGTGGTGAATTTGGCAATGCCCGGTTTGCTTATACCAACTACGAGTATGATGGTATTATTGACAATTTGAACCAACATAAAGATGTTCTTAGTTTTTCAGGGCGTTTTAAATTTTCTAAGAAATTTACTGTAGAGTACTCAAGCAACCTTTTTAATATTTCCACAAAAAACAGACCTGGAAGTTACATGAATTTTATTGTACATGGGGTATCAAGAGGTGCACCTTTCGAAGAATTTATAGCGGATAAAGGCTATTTAGTTAATGATCCAATGGATCCAAATTATGGAAGGCGAATTTCCTGGGATGCAGCAGGATACCCCACAGGATCTTATCCATTACAGCAATATGCCAATCAATTTTGGAGTGTAGATAATAACAGCCTGGTAGATGATAAAACGCATTTGATTACGTCTATCAGTCCACGATTGCAAGTAACAGATTATTTGACACTTACAGGGCAATTTAGTGTTGACAACACCGATATAGATTATACTACTGAAAATAATGTAACAAGAGTATATCCTGATCTGGTTGGTGGGTATTACAGTTTCAAAAAAACCAACAATAAGGTTCAGGAATACAAGGGTTTTGCAACCTTCGACAAAATGTTGTTGAATGATCGGCTTGATTTACAAGTGATGGGTGGTGGAATTTACAAAAACGTTTCTAGCAATGATATCTGGGTTGCTACTGCTACTAGATCTGGGTCTCCATTTCAGTACCCTGATTGGTTTCACATGAACAACCTTGATCAATCAGATTTTCCAACTAATAAAGATAAATTATTTAATACTGGTTACGGAGAAAATGTAATATACAGTGCATTAGGTGTGGTAACAGCTACTTTTGACAATAGATATACTTTAGAGTTAAATGTACGTAAGGATTGGTCATCTACATTACCTCCCGGGAAAAATGCTTATACATACCCTGGTGTTGCATTTACCTGGGATATGACAGAAGCATTAGCAAGTAAACTTCCAAAATTAGAATTTGGAAAGATTCGTTTATCTTATGCAGATGTTGGACGTGATGCCCCTTCGAGATATTTTGCTTACAATTCGTATAATGCAGGAAGAGTTGGTGGGAGCGATGTGCCTACAGTAACAGTGCCTTCTTCCTTATTTGATGATCAAATAGGCCCTGAGCGAAAACGCGAATTGGAAGTTGGATTTGAGTTAGATTATTTTGAAGGAAAGCGCCTGCATGTGGATGCCTCTTTTTATACCAACAATATATATGATCAGATAATGACAGTACCTCTTGCAGGTACATCAGGATTTTCATCTATTAAATTAAATGCCGGAAATGTGAAAAATTCCGGATATGAAGTGCTTATTAGAGCAACACCTGTACTCACTAATTCAATGCGTTGGAATGTAACTTTTACTACAGCCAATACTTTTTCTAAAATAGTTAAGCTTCATGATGCGATCAAAGAGAAAATTGTGAGTAGTTATAGCGGGAAGGTTTTTGTAAAAGCAGTGGAAGGAGAGCGAATTGGTGATATCCATGGGTATGCTGTAAAAACAGATGATAACGGAAATAGAATCGTTAGTACTGATGGAGCGAGCTATGTACTTGATAACAAAGAAACAACTAAAATAGGGAATGTGTTTCCTGATTTTATTGGAGGTATGAGTTCAGACTTTAGTTTTAAAGGGTTTTCAGTAATGGTTGGCTTGGATTATAGTTTCGGATCTACTATGTATTCTCAAACGAACCAATGGCTGATGGCTGGAGGTACCGGGTTGGCTTCATTGAAAAACCGTGATGAGGCTAATGGTGGACTTGCATATTATTCTGATTCAGAAGGTCAAAATATAGCAATTTCCCATAGTGCAGCTCAAGGTCCTGACGGAGAACCGGTTTATCATGACGGAATTATCTTACCGGGTGTAGTAGATGATGGCACAGGAAACTATGTCAAAAATACCAATATCGCTTCAGTGGCTGATTATTATGGAACTTTTATCACATGGGCAGGCGAGGCTTTAAATGCACAGGATTTAAGTTTGAAAAATGATTATATCAAAGTTCGGGAATTTGCTATAAGTTATAAAGTGCCGAAAGTAGTAGTGGACAAGTTGAGACTAAGGTCTGTAGAACTTGGTGCATTCGCCAGAAACCTGTTCTATCTTCATCGAACAGTGCCGAATCTGGACGCTGAGTCCTACATTGGTACCAATCAATACTATGAAGCATCTCCTTTTCCTTCTCTGAGGTCTTATGGAGTGAAAATAAAAATGGGCATTTAATAAAAAGCAATAACCATGAAAAATATAACAATAAAAACAATATATAAGCAAATAGCTTTTGGCGTGATTTTTCTATGCCTGGCTGTTGTTGGTTGTCAGGATAAATTGGAAGAATTGCATGTAGATCCTTCAGTATTTTCTCCAGATGAGAATGTGCTGATACCCGGAATGTTTTCTGGAATGATGCAGCAGGGCAAAACATTTAAAATGGATTATGCAGAATACTGGAATCATGGTAATTTCAGTGGTGTTTTGACCTATTTACAATATCAGATGAGGGCTTATAGAACGGCTTATGGTTATCTTAAAAGTGAATCTGATGTGTTGGCCAATGCTGTTACTGATTCAAATTCAAGTTATTACAACAGTGCGCAATCATTCAAGGAATTACCAACTATGGAAGTAATTCTTGGAAAGCTGGAAGGAGAAGCCAGAATAGACGCAGAAGTGTATATTCCACTAGCTAGAATTGCATATATCTATCGCTTTCATAGAGCTGTTGATCTTTTTGATGATGTTCCATATACCGAGACATTAAAGGCACTTGAAGGTAATTTTTATCCTAAAATAGAAAGCGGACTGGATGTTTATAGAGCTATGATAGCTGATTTAAAAGAATATGCTGAAACAATTCCTTCTCTTTATAGTGCCATGACTGATGACGGTAAGTCCACTTTTGCAACACAGGACATTGTTTTCCAGGGAAATATTGATAAATGGGTTGAGTTAGCAACTTCTCTTCGCCTGCGTTTTGCAGTTCGGATTCAGGCTGCTGATGAGACACTTTCGAAAAGTACGATAGCAGAGGTGCTTAGTAGTGGCAACTTGCCAAACGAAGATTTAATGATCCCTGCCCAGCCCTGGGTTTCTAACGATAGAGGGCACTGGAAACTAGGATACTCTGAGCGTGATTATGCGGGATTTGTAACGCCATTTATGTGGATGCAGTTGGATAGAGATGGAAACCATAAATATGATGCGGGTATAGACGATCCAAGATTAGGTGTTTACATGATGCCAAACAGGGATGGACTTTACATGACTCCATCAATGAATTGTGATATTGGACAAAAAATATTTGACAAAATCAATGGTGAAAACGGTGGAGCACCTGCAGGAGGAGCGTACGTTGCTTACAATTATTTTAATGGTAATCTGGATGATTATTTGTACTACAATTCCTATTCGTTGTGGAATCCTGCCACTCTGGTTAGAGTAATAGATGACTTTCCTGCATTTACCTATGCTGAAGTGAAGTTTTTATTAGCTGAAGCGTACCTCAATGGCCTTGCATCAGGTGATGCCGCTGCGGAAGTAGAAGCCGGAGTGTTAAGCTCTATTAATTATTGGTATAAAATTAATGAGGGATGTACCTGGTCAGAGTTGGATAATTTCGATGCTAAAAATGCAACTAAAACGGCGATGTTGCAACCTGTAAGGAACGATGGAGACATCTCTGCCTATGCAGCTAAAATCGCTGGTGAATATGCCAGTGCAAGTGATAAAATGGAAGTGATTCATACTCAAAAATGGATGAATTTCCTATATCATAATCCGTATGAAGCCTGGACAGAGGTAAGAAGAACCCGTTATCCTAAACTTGCAACCGGATATTTTGGATCGACATCCATGGAACCACATTTGGAACGATATCCATACCCCGGGTCATTGTCTTCCAGCAATCCGGATGCATATTCAGAGGTTGTTGGTAAAGATAATTTTACTACTCCAATTTTTTGGGTAGCAGATACTGATAAGAGTAAAAAATATCGTGGTGAATATGACCAAACGGTTTATACAAAGTATCCCGGTATTCCTGAAACGTATAAGGGGGGTGTAGATGATCCTGACTATCAGGAAGCATTGCCAAGCCCTTTACCGGATTAAACATTAAAATCGAGTATTAACTTTTTAAAGAGGCGGCCTCAAAAATAAAGAGGCCGTCTCTTTTTTTTAGTTAGAACATAATGGAGTGCTTTTTACATTTCATTCATCATCTCAATCACACACCTTTCATTCTTGAGTTTTTCGATCTCATCTGATAAAGAAAATCCTATTTTGCTGTCAACATAGTCATTTCGAAACTCAAAATTTTTCTTCTTTCTGGTAATGGCAGAAGCATAACGCCTTACTTCTATGGGGCTCTCCAGTTTGAGTTTGGGTACTTGGATCAAGTTGTCGTTTTCATCTTTTGCTACCATGGTGAAGTAGCTGGTGTTGGTGTGTTTTACGATTCCTTCTTTTACATTTTCTGCTTCTACCCGAATACCGACCACCATAGATGACCTGCCTACATAGTTCACGGCAGCTTTTAATGAAACTAAATCTCCTACTTCCACAGGTTGGAGAAAATTGACATTGTCAACAGAAACCGTTACACAGTATGCGCCGCTGTGCTTGGTTGCTGCTGCATACGCTACTTTATCCATAAGAGACAGTAAGATTCCTCCGTGTATTTTTCCTCCAAAATTGGCATACGAGGGAATCATTAATTCTACAATAGTCACCATGGACTGGCTCACTGTTCGGTAATCAAAATTTTTCATGTTTAAGGAAAATGAATTTGAAAACACAAGCTTAGCCAGAAAATGGCAAAAACAGTAGAAAACGTTGAGTCTTCCATGCAGTAATGTGCAATATTAACCCAACCTTTTAAATGTTTACAAGTCGTATTCCCTTCCTTGGAGGGTAGGCCTTGTTGGATCAGACGGGGACAAGTTCCTTTCAAAATCGCAGCAACACCTATCCGGTTAGTATGTTTGTTTACACTATGCTAGACATTTCTTCCAAACCTGTCGTATGCTTGTTTTTCCAGATATTCCCGATGATTAGGATGGGAGATGTTGATTAATAACCTGGCTCTTTCCTGAAGGCTTTTTCCATATAGATTGGCTACTCCAAATTCAGTTACTATATAATGTACATTTGCCCTGGTTGATACCACTCCGGCACCTTCTTTTAAGAAAGGAACAATTTTGGTTTCTCCTTTGCGGGTAGTCGATGGCAGGGCTATAATGGGTTTCCCGCCTTCAGAATAAGATGCACCCCGGATGAAGTCAATTTGTCCGCCAACTCCGGAATACTGCCTAGAACCAATGGAATCGGCACACACCTGGCCGGTTAAGTCTATTTCAATCGCACTGTTGATGGAAGTTACTTTTGGGTTTTGCCTGATAACAGCCACATCATTTGTGTAGGCTACATCTTTCATTTGCACTCCCGGGTTTTTATCTACAAAATCATAGAGCTTTTTTGTTCCCATCACAAAGGCTGAAACTATCATTTCAGGGTTTAATTTTTTCTTTGTACCAGTTACAATTCCTTTTTCAACAAGAGGAATTAAACCATCGGAAAACATTTCAGTATGAATGCCAAGATTTTTGTGTCCGTCTAATGATGCCAGCACAGCGTTTGGTATGGCGCCTATCCCCATTTGCAAAGTGGCTCCATCTTCTATCAGTCCGGATGCATGTTTACCTATGCGCATTTCTATTTCTGTTGCTTCAGGCATGGCAATGCAAGGCAGGTCTGAATTATGCTCCACCAGTATATCAAAATGCTTTATATGCATGAGCCCATCACCATAAGTTCTGGGCATGTTTTTATTTACCTGAGCAATCACAAGTTTGGCACATTTCACTGCCGAATATGTGGCATCTACAGATACACCCAAGGAGCAATATCCATGCCTGTCAGGGGGAGAAACCTGCACAAGAGCCACATCAAGAGGGAGAATGTTTTTTTTGAACAAAGAGGGGATTTCGCTGAGGAATACCGGAATGTAATCGGCTATTCCGGATTGGGTTGCCTTTCGCACATTTGCACCTACAAAAAAAGATTTTAGCCTGAAGCTATCTGGATATTCCTCGTTGATATAGCTCGGATTACACTCTGTATGCAGGTGTACAATCTCTACATTTTTTAATTCGCAAGCTCTTTTGGCGAGAGCATCTATAAGTATTTGGGGAGAAGCTGCTACGCTATGTATATACACCCTGTCATTAGATTTTATATAGTTGAGTGCGTCGGTTGGAGAAAGTAGTTTGGCCATAAGTTTTTTTTAGCAAAAGTACTTTCAGATAAATTTCTTAACATGATGTGCATCATGGATTTCGGTGAAAGATTTCAGGATTGAGTAACCTCGTTTGGCAGGTAAACTTTAAATGTTGTTCCTTTTCCTGCTATACTTTCAACTTCGATGTTGCCATTGTGAAGTGTGACAAACTCATAGGTCAGTGTTAACCCTAAACCTATACCTTTTTCGCCACTAATGGATGGAGTGCTTTTCTTTTCATCAATGGAAAATAATATATCCATTTTATCTTTTGGTATTCCCATGCCTGTGTCTGAAACAAATAAAGTGACACCACTAATACCATTCTCTGCTTTTATCGATATTGTACCATCGTGTGGTGTAAACCTAAATGCATTGCTTAGCAGATTTCTGATAATTACATTAAGTCCGTTTTGATCAGCATAAACAATGGTACCCTCTGGAATATCAATTGTGATTTTCATATTTTTAGCCTGCTGATCTTCATTGAAAAAGGTGAGCTCCTTTTCAATGAAGGTATTGAGCACTATTTGCTTTGGCTTAAAAGGCATATTCCCTTGCTGAGTGACTGCCCAGTTGAGCAGATTGTCTAAAAGTTCATTCAGTTTGTTGGCTGAATTATCAATTCTATCCGCTACCATATTGATTCGCTCAAGCCGTCCTTTTTCCAGATGATTTTTGATCACTTTTCCTATACCGTGAAAAGAGGTAAGAGCACCCCGGATGTCGTGTGCTATGATTGCAAAAAATCGATCTTTAGTTTGATTTAGTCTGGTAAGTTCAGTTTGTGATTTGATTAAATTTAAGTTAGTTTTCTCCAGTTTTTCTTTATTCTGTTTTTGTAGCAGATAGAAAAATGAAATACTCAGAGCGAATAATCCCAAGAATATAGCTATAATTATGTACAGCCTTTTTTGAGATTTTTGCTGTTCTATTTCCAGCTCATTCAGTTGTCTTTTAGTGTGAAGATTTTTTATTTCCTGCTCTTTTTTTTCTGTTTCATACAATGCAATTAGTTCATTGAATTTTGAATTTTTTTCTACATTGTACAGACTATCTTGAGCGGCCTTAAATTTGGTGTGGTATTCATAAGCCAGTTTAAAATTCCCAAGTTTTTCATATACCTGAGAAAAGCTTTCATAGGCTTCTAAAATCAATAGTTTGTCGTTGGTTTCTACAGCAAGCTGGTACGACCTTTTCATGTTATCCAGTGTGTTCTGATAGTCTTCTTTACTGAAATATACTTCACCTATATTACCATAGGCTACTGCCAGTCCTGTCTTATCGTTTATAGCTTTACTTATGGTCAGAACCTTTTGTAGATAGTCCAGAGCTGTTTCATGATCATTCAGTTCATTGTAAAGCAGGCCAATATTCGCCATGATCCAACTAATAGAAGTGGAGTCTTTTAAAGTCTTTTCGATTTCCAGGCCCTTTTGGTAGTATTCAAGAGCTTGTTTCTGTTTGGTACTGTCGCCACTATCTACACTCCAATCATGGTAAATGGCACCTAAATTACCGAGGTTCAATCCAATGAATTCATTGTTATTCAGTGCTTTATTAATTTCAAGTGCCTGAAGAGAATATTTGGCAGAGTTTTCATAATCGAGTTGGTTGCTATAGAGTACAGATATATTGCTCAATATTTCTGCTATTCCTGATTTGTCATTGAGTTGTTCAAATAGGTCGAGTGATTGAAAGTAATACTTGAGAGCTGTGACGTAATCACCTAGATAATCATAGGTTACGCCGAGGTTGAATATTGAATTGGAATAAGCCACGGTATCTTTTAGCAGAAGGTTCAACTCCATTGCCTTTTGGTAATAATTTTTAGAATCAAGGTAGCTTCCAAGCTCTCCTTTATGATCTGCTAACAAAGTATATCCCTTTGCTCGTATATGTTTACTCTCACTGCTATTGGTCAATTCAAGTATGTGATTGGCAAGAGAATCAGCCAACCCTTCATTATTATTGCCATAGTGGTAATCATATATATCGCAAAGAATGAAAAATCTGACAGAATCATTTTCTGTAAGTTTCAATTCATTAGTCAGACTATCAATGTTTATATTATTTGCGAAAATATTTGTGCAAAAAAGAGCTATCAACCAACAATGGATTATTGCTGTTTTTAGTACTGGTTTTGTTATAGACACTATTGAGAAATTAAAGGACGGTATAATATCATTCATGATAGAATTTATGACTTAAACGGACAATATCTGGTAAAGAGCCATTCTCTTATTAGCATTGTAAAAATGATTTAGAACTCAATATATGTAAAGATTTCCATAGCTGGTAATTAAACTCCCGCTGCTAATCTCATCGAGATTTCAGCGGGTTTTTTATTGCCTTATTTCTACTATAACTCTTTAGATTTGATGTTGACATAGATCATATGCGAGCATTGTAGCAACCTGAGTTCGATTCTAAAATTATTCAAAAACTCGTCATTCAGAGGCTTTTGGGCTGGGCTTTGCGTTGAAAGCCCTGCCTAAAGGGCAGACAAGCGTGAGAATCTCTTACTCATAGGGACTTTCACGTCGCTTCCTATCGCACTCTCCAATAAAAGCTCATCTGAGTGACGGTTACGAGTTTTTTTTCGTAATATTAATCGAACTCAGGTTAGTACTATAACGTTCATCATTTGAAAAACTGAGAATGAAAATAAGAGATTGGATAATTATGATTTCAGTAATGACAGGTTGATTCGTAAATTATTGTTAATCACAAAGTTGAGAGAATAGTATTTCCATTCTTTTTTATATCTTTCTAAAAACATAAAGTTGTTTCTTGTAGTATTTTTGATTCCTTCTCATTGGGACTTCCAGTTTGATTTTAGCACTTTCCAACAAGTCTAATTGTTAAAAATCAACCTTAGTGAGTGGCTCTATATTTGAGGAGTATTATAAACTTCTTCTTATCTGATTTTTAGTAATGCTTCTATTTTTCTGCTGTGATCCTGAATTTGGAAAGGTTTGTAGTGTCAGTAATTGGTATAGTATTAGTGTTTATTTTCTTAGAATTAAGGATAGTATGTTTTCTCGTTTATTGTGGTCTGAATTCTAGGTTTAGGAGCTAACCCATGTTGTTTTTTTACTGTTTTATGATTTGTTCTGCTCTCTTTTTTTCTTCTTCCCATCCAAATCATAAAACCGGTTACCGGCAAGCTGGCCGATACGAGGCTGGCAAAAAATGCAAGAACCTTGCCCGGGAAACCCAGAATACTGCCTACGTGAATATCGTAGTTGAGCGAACGAATTTTTTCTCCGTTGTTCTTACTGATAAAGGTTTCCGTATTGAGAAGTTGTGCGGTGTACTGATCAAAGACCAAGGACACATCTCGTGTTCTTGCTTTGTATTTGACAAAAACACGTTGTGCAGCAATACTGTCTTGGGGTAAAGAAATGAAATAACTTTTCGCATCAGGATAGTTCTGTTTGACCTTAGCATATACTTTATCCAATGGCCTTTGGTTGGTAAATTGTGTAGCATCAGAGAAAAGTGCTTCTTTTTTATTTTGAATTTTTTTGCCCCCATTAGCAACCCATTGTACACTATTATCAAACCAATCAAAAGCCCATACTAAGCCTGTTAAGGAAATAATTAAAGCAAAAAGCATCATGTAATATCCAAAAATATTATGCAGGTCATAATTCTTGCGTTTCCATTTTGTGCTAGGTTTCCAACGAAACCAAAACCGTTGTTTAGCAGCTTTTTTGTTCTTTGGCCACCACAAAACCAAGCCGGTAATAAGAGAAATAACAAAAATCAGACAAGCTACTCCTACGATAGGTTGACCAATTTTTGTTTTTAACAAGAGACTCCAGTGCAGCCAAAGTATTATTTGAAAAAATTCTGTTGTACTATTTTCCAGTTGCTGGATTTTGCCTGTATAGGCATTGATATAAGTCGTATAGTAATATTCTCTTTGATCCCAAAACCAGATTCCGGATGCATTTTCTTTATTTTTGAAGGCTAAAAATCTGATCGTATTTTCATTAGTATTATATATATGTATGCCAGTAGCTGATTTATTTTTGAGCGTGTCCTGTACCGTTTGGAGTAATTGACTAATCGGTATTTTTTCTTCTTTTATTTCGTTTGAATGATAATGATCGTATATTATTGGTTTAATTTCTTCTTCAAAAACATAAATACACCCTGTAATTCCTAATATAAATACAATTATCCCAGATGCTAAGCCCAGCAACAGATGGGTCTTTCTAATAATTTTTTTGAATCCCATTTTTTTCAAAAAGCTATAAACAAGCAATTATTACATAAGTAAGAACACCTCAACCCTGTAGGTTGAGGTGTCTTGTCTCAAACACACTTAAAATTTAAGCGTCAAGTTTGCAACAAAATTTCTGGGGGGTTGGGCTACTCCATAAGCATCCCAGTATTTCTGGTTAGTAAGGTTGTTAAGCTTTAAGCCGAATCGCCATATAGGATGCTCATAAAATAAAGTGGCGTTAAAAACTGAATAAGAAGGGGAATAGAAAACATTATCACTAAACTTATAGGCTTTATCCACATAGTTGCTTCCAAAACCAACCCCTAAGCCAGGTAATGTTTTTTGAAATTTATAAGATACCCAAAAGTTAATGGCATTTTCCGGAGCACCGGTTGCTTTATTTCCTTCTATGGATTCATCTGCTGCCTTTACAATTCGATTGTCATTATAGGCGTAACCTGCAATAATATTTAAACCTGTAATTGGATTGGCAATCAATTCAAAATCAAAACCTTTGCTCACTTGTTTGCCATCTTGTATCGTAAATCCATCAGCATTTGTTCTTGTAGCATTGTCAATAGTTATATTATAATAACTTAATGTTGAACTTAATTTTTCATCAAATGCTTCTGTTTTGATACCACCTTCGTATTGGATGGCATATATAGGATTCAGTGTTAATTGAGAACCATCTGGTTGGTTTACAGGTGCTGTGTTTTGAAAACCATTCATATAGTTACCAAAAACAGAGACTTGGTCTTTAACTACTTGATAAACCAACCCTAATTTTGGTGCTAAAGCAGTTTGGTTATAGTCTTCTACACCGTCCATTTTTTTACGATTGAAGTGATCTAAGCGTAAGCTAAGCATGGTGGACAATCTATCTGTAAGGTTGATGACATCTGATACATAAGTACTTATAGTGTGATTTTCTCCATGATTCCAGCCAGTCCAATATCCAGGGATTAAATATGGATCAACATCTTCTTTTCTCAAAGCCCTAAAATCCGTTGTTATATCAATAGTATCTACAACGTCCGCACCCGTGTTCTTGGCATTGGCATTAACTTTTTGATGTCTATAATTAACTCCAGCTAATATGTTGTGTGTTATGCTACCTGTATTAAATTTACCATTAATGTTTTCTTGTATATTGACATAATTGTTATAAATAGGACCCCAGACCCCCATTGTTCTCGTTGCTTCGGTTGGAGATAACCATGTTGCGTAATATTGGTAACTATAATCTACATCTTCCTCCACAAAGGAAAATAATGTGGTCGATTTCCAATTGTCAGAAAGTTGATATTCTGCCTGTAAAAAGACCTTAGATGATGAAGTTTTGGCATTCGCATCATCATGAAACAAAGATGTTCTGTAATCTAATTGAATATCATTCGGGTTTGTAATACCTGAATTTGTACCATAGCGATCATATCTTATACGTGTACTATTGGCATTAAATAGTTCAGCATCTAAAGTAAACGTAAGTTTGTCCGAAGCTTTGTACAAAAGACCTGGAGCTATTAAAAACGTGTTGTTGAACCCATAGTCTAAAAAACTTTTTTGTTTGTTAATGGCAGTGTTCAACCTGAATAATACTGTATTGTCTTTTGTTAAAGGTGTATTTATATCGGCTGTAAGTCTGTTCAACCCAAAACTGCCTGCTGTATAGCTTATTTCTGTTTTCTTTATTTCATGTGGTTTTTTAGTGACCAAATTTACTACCCCACCAAAAGAAGATACCGATGCACCAAAAAGTGTTCCCGATGGGCCTTTTAAAACTTCTATACGCTCTACATTGGCAATATCTACTGAAGAGCGACCTGATACGGTTTCCATTCCATTTCTTGCATTAACACCCGTTGTAAACCCTCTAAATGTAATACCCAGACCTCCGGAAGGGTAGATAACCGGCACTGCACCTGGAGTATTCCTGGTTGCATCATTAATATTAAATACCACTTGTTCTTCAAGTAATTCTTTGCTTACAGCACTATATACCTGTGGGTTTTCCAGATTTTCCAATGGCATACGAGCAGCATAATCTGTTTCCTTATCTGCAAACTTGTTGGTTTCCCTGCTACTTAATACTTCTACATCATTAAGCTTAAGGACATCCTCAAACAGGGTAACTTCAGGTAGGAGGGTTTCTTCATCTTGATTTACCTTTACGTCAATCTCTTTTTTTATGTAACCTACAATTTGAAAGACGAACACCTGATTGCCTTCGGGTATTTTGTCGAGTATAAATCTCCCATTCTTATCGGTAATGGTTCCCCTATTGGTGTTCTTTAGACTGACACTGACAAATTCTAGAGGGATATCATTTTTATCGGTTATTCTACCGGATACACTGCCATTTTGTGCATGAATTACTCCAGTACCAAGGAATAATGAAAAGATTAGAAGTAGTATTTTATTGTTCATGATTATTCATGTTTTGATTTATGATTTAAAATATTTAAGGTTTACTTTTATTTTTTTACCTCATGATACCGTGTTTACTCACGGTTTCAGAGGGCTTTTATGGTTTGTTCAAGCAAGCGATTGCAAAATCATTTATTATTTAGAATTGTTCTAAATAATGGCAAATGTAGGGTGGTATCTCATCTGAGTCAATACCTAATTGTAGTGAATCTTAATAGCTATATTTAGTGAGCATATATCTGCATGTAGTGCTAATCATAGTGGGTATTGATTCCCGAGATGAACAAACCATGAGAGGGAGCCTAGATATACCGATCTCATAACGAGCTACTGGCAATAAAAGACTGTATTTATTCAGGTTGATGAGATTCTTGATTGCCTGTGCTACTTCCAGAATGACGTGATAGTGAGCAAAGATTCGTAAATGTATTTGTCTGGTTCATTCTCCAATAGTTGGTGGCTTCTTCGGAATTGTTATATACTTTTGCGCCTTTCAAATAGTTGATTCATGCATAAAGTATTCAAACTGATTTCACGTATTACGGCGTTTATTTTTTTAGGTATGTTGCTCTACGTTTATGCGTTTCTTCCCGATATGGTAAGCCTTTATTTTGACAAAAATGCCACCGGAGTTTTACGGGTAGGGAAGGAGTTGTTTTTTTACAGTGCTTTGGGATTGTTTATCGTTTCCACTCTGATACTTTCCTACATGAAAAAATCACTTAACCTGATACAAGTCAATTCATCAGACGGTACTATGACTATGTCTATTGCTAAAAAATCTCACCTGCAAACATGGGCCAACAGCCTCTCTGTAGTCTTTAATCTTTTCTTCATTTTTACTGTTGGTTTTGTAGGGTTGTTTCACAATGACGAGCATTTTAACATCTCATATTTTGCTGTCATTATATATATTGGCCCAATCCTTATGGTAGCATCAATTTTTTACCTGATTTACATTTTATTTTTAAAGCACTAGTTCTGACTGTAAATCAGTTTATTATATAATTTGAGTTAAATACATGCTCAAATTAAAGTGTTTGTTTAAGTCATTTTTCAGCTTATTTTTTAGTAAAAAAATAAGTCGAAATAGTATATATTCACGATCATTTTACTTTAAAAATTCATAAAAAGAGGATGGCAGCACAAGTTGGAGAATACACCGAAGATAGTATTAAATCACTGGACTGGAAGGAGCACATCAGGCTTAGGCCGGGTATGTACATCGGCAAATTGGGAGATGGTACCGCCCCCGATGATGGCATATATGTGCTGGTAAAAGAAGTAATGGACAACTGTATTGATGAGCACGTCATGGGTTTTGGGCGAACCATCAATGTAAAAGTGACTGATCAAAGGGTAGAAGTGAGGGATTATGGAAGAGGGATTCCCTTGGGAAAAGTGGTGGACTGTGTTTCTAAAATCAATACCGGAGGTAAATACGATTCTTCTGCCTTTCAAAAATCAGTAGGACTTAACGGCGTAGGTACCAAAGCAGTCAACGCATTGTCAACATATTTTAAGGCTCAGTCATTTAGAGAAGGTCAAACCAAGTTGGCTGAATTTGATGTGGGCAACCTAATCAATGACAGCAAAATAGAAAAGAGTGACGGGCGCAACGGGACTCTTATAGCTTTTGAGCCAGACAATACAATCTTTAAAAACTACCGTTTCATTCCTGAGTATCTGGACAATCTGATGTGGAACTACGCATTTCTCAATGCAGGATTAACCATCAACTTCAATGGAAAAAAGTATCATTCAGAAAACGGATTGCTGGACTTGCTTGGCAGGAAGACCGATCCAGAAACCCTTCGGTATCCCATCATCCATTTGAAGGGAGACGATATAGAAGTATCTATCACACACAACAATCAATACGGTGAAGAGTATTATTCCTTTGTAAATGGACAATACACCACTCAGGGTGGAACCCATCTTGCTGCTTTCAGAGAATCAGTGGTAAGGACAGTTCGGGATTTTTATGGAAAAAATTATGATGCAGCAGACGTAAGAAGTAGTATCGTTGCAGCTATTTCCGTTAGGGTACAAGAACCCGTCTTCGAGTCTCAAACGAAAACAAAATTAGGTTCACTCAACGTAGCACATGACGGTCCTACCATGAGGACTTTTGTTAATGATTTCATAAAAAAAGCACTTGATGATTACCTTCATAAGCATTCTGATGTAGCGGAAGGTCTTCAGAAGCGGATCATGCAATCAGAACGTGAGCGCAAAGAAATAGCAGGAATAAAAAAGCTGGCGAACGAAAGAGCCAAAAAGGCCAACCTGCACAATAAAAAACTAAGGGATTGCAGAATTCATTTCGACGACAAAAAGGGAGATGAAGATTTGAAAAACGGAACTACCCTTTTCATTACAGAAGGAGATTCGGCAAGTGGATCAATCACCAAATCAAGAGAAGTCAAAACTCAGGCCGTATTTAGTCTTCGTGGTAAACCTTTCAACTGCTTTGGTTGTACCAAAAAAGTAGTATATGAAAATGAAGAGTTCAATCTGTTGCAACACGCCCTGAATATTGAAGATGGCATTGAGGGCTTGCGCTACAATCAAATAGTGATTGCTACAGATGCCGACGTGGATGGTATGCACATTCGGTTGTTGCTGTTGACCTATTTCCTTCAGTTTTTTCCTGAGTTGGTTAGGGGAGGACATGTTTTCATTCTGGAGACACCTCTTTTTAGGGTAAGAAATAAAAAAGAAACGATTTATTGTTACAGCGATCAGGAACGTATTGACGCCATTGAAAAATTGAGCCCTAAGCCTGAAATTACGCGATTTAAGGGATTGGGTGAAATTTCTCCCAATGAATTTGGAGAATTTATTGGCGAGGATATAAGGTTGGAACCTGTTATTCTGAACAAGGAAACAAAAATCAGTGATTTATTAGGGTTTTATATGGGCAAGAACACACCTGACAGGCAGAATTTTATTATAGATAAATTAAGAATTGAGAAAGACATAGTAGAAGAGGAGGTTGCTTAAATGGATGAATTAGAAAACAACGGGGAATTACAAAACGAAGAGGGAACCATACACAATGTAGTACCCGTATCGGGCATGTACGAAAACTGGTTTTTAGACTATGCCTCTTACGTTATTTTGGAAAGGGCTGTGCCAGCCATCAATGATGGGCTCAAGCCTGTGCAGAGAAGGATATTGCATGCGATGAGGGAAATGGATGATGGAAGGTACAATAAGGTAGCCAACATCATCGGCAGTACCATGCAGTACCATCCACATGGAGATATGTCAATAGGAGATGCGATGGTAAACCTCGGGCAGAAGGAGTTGCTGATAGACATGCAGGGTAACTGGGGTGACGTGCGTACAGGGGACAGAGCGGCAGCTTCCAGGTATATTGAAGCCCGTCCTTCAAAGTTTGCTCTGGATGTACTTTACAATCCACAAACAACTGAATGGCAGTTGTCTTACGATGGCAGAAAGAAAGAACCCGTCACTCTACCAGTCAAGTTTCCATTGCTGTTGGCTCAAGGTGTCGAGGGTATTGCTGTTGGATTATCTACAAAAATTCTACCTCATAATTTTTGCGAATTGATTGATGCCTGTATCAAATATTTGAGAGGCAAGAGTTTTAAACTCTATCCGGATTTCCTTACCGGTGGCACCATCGATGTATCAGAATACAACAAAGGGCTAAGGGGAGGAAAAGTTAAGGTAAGGGCTAAGATTGAAGAAGTTGATAAAAATACTCTGGTGATCAAGGACATACCTTATGGTACCACTACCACCAGTTTGATCGAATCAATTGTCAAAGCCAATGAAAAGGGTAAGATTAAGATTAAAAAAGTAATTGATAATACTGCTAAGGATATCGAAATTCAGGTTGATCTTGCGCCCGGACAATCTCCGGATATTACCATAGATGCATTGTATGCTTTTACCGATTGTCAGGTTTCTATTTCACCCAATGCCTGTGTGATCGTTGAAGACAAACCCATCTTTTTGACGGTAGATGAAATTCTAAAGAAAAACGCAGATCAGACCGTAGATCTTCTGCGTAGAGAACTTGAAATTCGCAGGAATGAATTACTCGAAAAAATCCTTTTTTCTTCTCTTGAAAAAATATTTATCGAAAACCGAATTTATCGGGACATAGAGGAGTGTGAAACCTGGGAGTCTGTATTAGAAACCATTGATACCGGACTTGAACCTTACAAATCTCAGTTTTATAGAGAAATAGTCCGTGATGACATTATCCGCCTTACGGAAATCAAGATCAAAAGAATTTCAAAGTTTGACTCATTCAAAGCCGATGAGTTGATGAAAAAATTGCAGGAGGAACTGGCAGAAGTAGAGCATCATCTGGCAAACATAATAGACTATGCCGTAACCTACTATGAACGTCTGCTGGAAAAGTATGGGAAAGGAAAAGAGCGTAAAACGGAAATCTCGTCTATTGAAACCATTACGGCCACAGTTGTAGCCGCCAACAATCAAAAATTGTATGTAAATCGTAAGGATGGTTTTATTGGATATGGTCTTAAAAAAGACGAATACTTAGGTGAATGTTCAGATTTGGATGACATTATAGCATTCAGAAAGGATGGAAAATTCATGGTCGTCAGAATTCAGGACAAAGTGTTTGTGGGTAAAGACATATTGTATGCGGGTGTATTTAGAAAAAATGATGACCGAATGGTTTATAATATGGCTTATGTGGATGGTGGAAGTGGAAGAACCTTTGCCAAGCGATTTAGTGTTACGTCAATAACCAGAGACAAGGAATACAACTTATGTAAAAGTGATAAAGGGTCTAAGGTACATTATTTTACAGCTAACCCTAATGGAGAAGCAGAGTTGATCACTGTTTTTTTGACAGCCGGAGCAAAAGCACGAAAGAAAGTGTTTGATTTTGATTTTGCAGATATTGAAATAAAGGGAAGAGGCGCAGGAGGAAACATCCTTACCCGTTACCCTGTAAGAAAGATAGAATTGAAAACCGCTGGTAAATCTACGCTGGGAGGTTTGGATATTTGGTATGACAAATCCATCGGGCGGCTTAATACTGATGAACGTGGAGAATATCTGGGCAATTTTCAGGCAGAGGATAAAATTATATCCTTCTACAAAGATGGACAATACGAGTTGAGCACATTTGAGCTTACCAATAGGTACAATGCCAACAATATTTTAAATATTGTCAAATTTGACCCTGAAATGACTGTGTCAGTGATTTATCAGGATGGCACTTCTAAGACTTATTATGTAAAGCGTTTTCAAATCGAAACACTGACGTTGAACAAAGAATATAAGTTTATCAGTGAAGAAAAAGGTTCAAAACTCATTGCATTATCATTGTTTTCTGCTCCATTGATTGAAGTTAATTATAAAAAGAAAGGAGAGAATACTAAAAGTACTGATACCTTCAACCTCTCTGAACTGATAGAAATAAAGGGATGGAAAGCACTTGGTAACAAATTTCCGGTACAGACCATTACATCTGTAAAAGAAATAGAACCTGAAATAGAGGAAGAAGAAGCTGGGACAGAAACTCCTTCTTCCCAGAAAGAAGACACCTCTGAAAATATTGATTTTTTGAGTAAGCTGAAAGAAGATATCAGGCATGAGGTTGAGGAGGAATCTGAGAAAGAAAAACTCAGCAATGCTCCTGAAAAAAGTGGAAAAGAGGATAAAGGATTGGACATAGGATCATCTATTGAGTTTGACATCAGGAAGGATGATAAAAAAAATGGTAAAGACCAGCTAGGACTTTTTGAATAGTTATCCGTTTTAATATATTGCATTTCTGAAACGCTTCAAGATTATATGGCAGCTTCTGGTCTATGGTATCATCACATTTCTGGTGGTGTCCAATTTCTGGATAATCAACAGTACTTCTCACAAGATCTTTACTGAATTAAGCGATGTGCCATCCAAGGAGATTGCCTTGGTTTTTGGCACCAGCAAATACAAAACAGGAGGGGGCAACAATCTTTTCTTCGACAACAGGATGGAAGCTGCAGCCAGATTGTACCATGGCAAAAAGGTGAACAAGATTCTTTTGAGTGGAACAAGAGATTCAAAATATTATGATGAAACCAAAGACATGAAAGCAGCTCTCATTGCTTTGAAAGTACCTGAGTCAGCGATCATATTAGATGATAAAGGATTTCGTACTTTAGATTCCATTGTCAATGGCAAAAAGGTTTATCATGGGTTTATTTTGATTACGCAACGTTACCATGCCTACCGAGCTCTTTTTATATGTTCATACCTGAAAGTAGATGCTATTTGTTTTGAGGCTAAATTTCCTTCAGAAGACTATTCTTATGTCACTGTTCTTAGAGAAGTTTTTGCACGACCCAAAGCAGTGTTGGACTTATATGTTTTGAATAATATTGGTGATTTTTGGAAATAAAATCCAGAATTTTCTTTTACTGCTTACTTCCTCTTCACACCCCTCACGGCTTCTTCCTTCCAAGGATCTTCGGGCCAGGCATGTTTAGGATACCGTCTTTTGAGTTCTTTCTTCACTTCGAAATAGGTGTTGTCCCAAAAACTACGGAGGTCAGAGGTGACCTGTACGGGTTTGAATCCCGGAGATAGCAAATGCATCAATACAGAGTTTTTTCTATCGTTGAGCAGTGGAGTATCAGACAATCCAAAAACTTCCTGTAACCTCACAGCCAAAACCGGAGGAGCACCGTCTTTGAAGTATTTTAATGTGATTGACGATCCGCTAGGTACGGCTATTTTAGTGGGAGCAAGTTTATTCAGGGCTTGTTGTTTTTGCCAATCAAGATGGTTTTGTAGTACTTCAGCAAGATTGATCTTTTTGAGGTCTTCCGGTTTTTTTACTCCCGACAGGTATGGAATGAGCCATTCAGTATTAGTCATCAAGAGGGTAGAGGTGCTTACATCCGGCCAGCCTTCCATAGGATTCCATTTACGCAAGCTTAATACTCTGTTTTGCCATTGCTCTACGTCTTCATCAAAATTAAGCAATTGCTTTCCTTCAGTTTTAACAGCATCTGAGATTGCTTTTATCAGGTATTCTTCCCCGGGTTCTGGCAAAGGGGTTGATCTAAGGACAATACTTCCTATTCGCAAATCTTTGCTTGCAATGAGGCCACCTTTGCGTGTATCCCATGTAATTACTTCTTTTTCTTTTACAAGAGGAGCCAAGTCCTTTGGATTGAGAGGAGAAGCCATGAATATCTTACCCATACCGTCTCTTGCATCTATATGAGCAATCGCCAACCAGGGTTCGTGCGCCAAATCGTCCCTGTGACCTGCCATGGCCAGTTTACCGTTAGATAGTTGAAATTGAGCATTATTTCCCGGTCGGGCGCAAGCAATTCGTTCAGGATAGGCATGCGCCAAAATTACTCCGGTCTCATAAGGATCAACAAGTCCATTGTCTGCATCCAAATCAAATAGTTTTCGGTAAGAGGCTGCTATTTTCTCTATCTTTGCCAGGTGTTTAGCCAATCGGTTTTCATCTCTATGTTTTCTTAGCGTTTCTATTCTCAGGTTGATATCAATACCTGCTTCTCTGCCAAGAGGATCTCTTTCTTCCAGTAATGGGGCAATATCGGTAGCCAAGGTAAGCATGCCATCTTCTTGTGCCATCAATAGCATGTGTGCAATTCTGGGATGGCAGGGCAATTTGTGGATATTCTTACCATGTTCGGTAATCCGTCCATTTTCCAATGCATCCAGTTGGTGAAGTGTTTCACTGGCTTGAGCCAATGCTCCTTTTGGGGGAGGTGTTAGCCAGGTCAATTGCGACACGTCCATTATACCCCATTGTGCCATATCTAGTACCAGAGAAGCAAGATCAGCTTCCAGTATTTCGGGGGTTCTGTGTTCTGCTAATCGATCATTGGTGGCTTTCGACCACATACGATAGCAAGTACCTGCACTTAATCTCCCAGCTCTTCCGGCACGTTGGTCTGCTGAGTCTTTGGCTATTTGAATTGTTTCCAGCCTTGATAAACCGGATTTCGGGTCGAATCTGGAAGTCCTTCCAAAACCAGAGTCCACTACAATTTTAATTCCTTCGATGGTGAGGCTGGTTTCTGCAATGGAAGTAGCCAGAACTATTTTTCTTTTGCCATTTTTATCCGGCATAATTGCTGCAAATTGCTTTCCTTGCGGCAATTGCCCATAGAGGGGATGGATCATAAATCCACGCAACTCTTTTCTTAATATTTCTTCGCATTTTTTGATTTCACCTTGTCCTGGTAGAAATACCAATGTATCTCCTTCCTGTTCTCTTACTGCTTTGATGACTGTTCTGGCTGCCATTTCAGGCATCATCATCAAATCTTGCTCACCACTGTATTTGATGTCAACAGGGTATTGCTTGCCCATACTTTGAACAACCGGGGCTTTAAGTACTTGTGTCAATTGGGGCATGTCAAGAGTAGCCGACATTATGAGTATTCTTAAGTCAGTGCGTAGCACTTGCTGTGCTTCTCGACACAGTGCCAGGGCTACATCGGCATGGATGCTACGCTCGTGGAATTCGTCGAAGATTACCATGCCTACACCCTCAAGAGTATTATCACTGTGGATCATTCTTGTGAGAATTCCTTCGGTGAGCACTTCGATCTTGGTTTGCTGGCTGACCCTGTTTTCAAACCGAATTCTAAAACCAACGGATTGACCTGTATCCTCTCCCAGAAGGGCAGACATTCTTGATGCAATGGTTCTGGCTGCCAACCTTCTGGGCTCCAACATTAGTATTTTCTTTCCTTCCAGCCATAGTTCATTCATTATTGCCAGTGGTAGCAATGTACTTTTACCTGCACCTGGTGGAGCGTTAATTATAAGGGTGTTATCTTTCTGTAGTTTGAGTTTAACCTCAGGAATTATATCCCTTATGGGCAGGTCTATAGAATTAGGGTCAAATGACAATGGACTAATTGTTTCAGGATTGTTCAGATTTATTTTTCAAAATCATAAAATTATCTAATCGCATCTTTTTTGGCCAAAATCAAAGGAGGATAAAATTACTCAGCATCAGTGGTTACAACTTCCTCTTCTGTCAATACTGCTTCTTTCTTTACAATATGAAGTGTAAATTGCTTATCCATGGTAAATTCATAAGTCGAAGTTTGGGTCAATTCTGACGCTTTATTGGAATTTTGTAAAATTACCAAGAGATCCTTTGCCAATGCTGAAGTTCTAATGTCATTTACTGGTTTGCTGTCAAATACGCTGAGAACGAAGGAGTATCCGCCTTTTTCTTTGGCATTCACATTATGGAATTCGTGTTTCGAAAATTTATATGCCTGAGGTTCATTTTCTGAGTCTATCATCAGTTTAAGAATCGCCGGACGATATTTATTCCATAGAAAAGCATACTTGTGAGTAATCGTTGAATAATTGGTCATAGAGCTTATTTTTATTGGGTAATGTTCAAATTTTAATTTTGGCACCTTACAATCATAAAGGATACCATTTCATGTTTTATTGGAGTGCAAAACGGTAGTGAGATAGGATTTTATTAACTAATCTACCATAGGGTATGATTGTTAACACCGTTGGAGTTCTGCAAATAGTAATTCCAATTCTATGCTGGATTTGTTGAGCTTGATTCCCAGCTGTGTAAGCATGGATTCTTTTTTGCCTTCTTCAAAAATAAAGTCATCATCGTTTAGAATGGGAAACCTCATTTTCAACATAACTTTCTGCTCTCTCCAGCTTCTTAAAATATTCATGTCTGCAAGTTAGTGATAAGTGAGCAATTTTCAATAGTATTCAATCCTATAGTGGGCTAATTTGAGACAAATTATAAGAATTGGAGTTTTATTCTGGTAGGATTTTGATTTTCCATCACAAACGTATCGTGTTGAACCTGACGGTAGGATACAATTAATGAGGATTCAGAGCAGTGTGTCCATTAAGATTATATCTTTGCAGCATATATTTAGAGTATGAAATTTGAACAATATTATATAGACGAAGGAATTAAAACCAGCATATCAAAGCTGGGGTATAAAAAACCAACAGACATTCAATTTAAGTCTATTCCACTCATATTGAAGGGGGAAGATGTGTTGGCAATAGCACAAACCGGAACTGGTAAAACAGCCGCATTTGCTATCCCAATTCTTCATTTGCTTCAGGAAAGAAAAATAGTGGGGCGTCCTGACGGAGTAAAATGTCTGGTAATGGCACCTACACATGAATTGGCTCTACAGATAGACGGAGTTTTCAAGACACTGAGCCAATATATCCGAATAAATTCTTTTTGTATTCATGGAGGAGTGGATCAGAATCCACAGATTGAACAGTTAAATAAAGGAGTAGATGTATTGATTGCTACACCGGGTCGATTATTTGATCTGGTAAGTCAGGGAGTATTGATCTTGAAGAGGGTAGAGATACTGGTGTTGGATGAAGCGGATCACATGTTGGATTTGGGTTTTATAAAAGACATCAAAGACCTGATGCGCCACCTTCCTAAAAAGCGTCAAACATTGTTTTTCTCAGCCACTATTAATGAAAAAATTAAAAAACTGGCTTATTCACTGGTTTCAAATGCCATTCGGATTCAGGTGTCTCCTAAAGATCCTGTGGCTAAGAATATAGACCATGCTGTAGCATTTATTGAAATGGATGATAAACGTTTCTTTTTGGAAGACATGATTAAGGACAATCCTGAAAAAAAAATGCTGGTGTTTGTACGTACCAAAGTAAGGGCAGAACGAGTAAAAAAGGCTTTGGATAGGGTGCAAATTGTCTCAGACACGATCCATAGTGACAAGCTACAGGAAGAGCGTGAGCGTACCATGCAAAGGTTCAGGAAGGGAAATGTGAAAATTCTAATAGCTACAGATGTTAGTGCCAGAGGGATAGACATCCCCAATGTAGAATATGTAATCAACTATGATTTGCCCGAAACTGCCGAAAATTATGTTCACAGAGTTGGCAGGACAGGTCGGGGCAGTCAGAAGGGGCAAGCCGTCTCATTTTGTAGTACAGAAGAGCAGGAACTATTGTCTGAAATTGAAACCAATATGGGCAAGCCCATTAGTAGAATTGATATTTCTAAAAGTGATTATCAATTTACTCTGAATATCTCAGATGCAAAGGCAGATAGCTGGCAATCGCTATTGAAGGAAGAGGAACTTGATCTCAAAAAGAAAAGAAAGAAGAAAAAGAAGAAGTAGCTACAAGCTTTAATCTGTTTTCCCTTTTTTCTTAGGTCTTGGGCCTCTTAAATGTATAATAAGTCCGTTAAGGAAATTGCGGAGTATTTGATCTCCGGCTTCCACATATTTAGGATGGCTTTCATCTCTAAACATATCACCAAGTGCTCCTTTGGTGATTTGAAAATCCACCAATTTTAATATGTCAACAATATTTTCATCTCGTAACTTGTGGGCAACTCTTAATTTTTTAAGTATATCGTTGTTGGTCAGCATATCTTATTATCAAGATACAAACTTACATTATTCCACTTTGAAAATGTTCCATTGAAGCGCAATGAAATTGTTAAAAACAAAAAACGATTACCTTTTATAGTATTGACCTTTTCTAAATGCTCCTGACATGGCTAATGGAATTTCTGCTTCAGCCTGAACGACCAAGGCACGGGCTTCCTGCACTTTGGCAAGCATTTCTTGTTCTGCTGCTACGGCCATTGCCCGTCTTTCTTCTGCTTTTGCTTTTGCCACATTTAAATCTGCTTGTGCCTGATCAATTTGAAGTTTAGCTCCGATATTGTGTCCAATGTTAATGTCAGCTATGTCAATAGACAATATTTCAAATGCTGTACCAGCATCAAGCCCATTGGCCAATACGGTTTTGGAGATTTCTTCTGGTTTTTCGAGTACTTCGAGGTAACTTTTAGTGGCACCAATCCTTGAAATGATTCCTTGCCCCACACGTGCTTGAATGGTCTCTTCTCCAGCTCCACCGACAAGTTGTTGCAAGTTGGTGCGGACGGTTACCCTGGCCTCAGCGATTAATTGAATGCCATCTACCGATACTGCTGTGATGGAAGGAACAATGATTATATAGGGTGTAACTGATACATGTACTGCCTGCAACACATCTCTACCTGCTAGATCTATGGCAGTTGCTTGTTGAAAGTTCAAGTTAAGATTTGCTTTGTCTGCCACTATCAATGCCTTAATCACTTTTTCAAGATTTCCCTGTGCCAGGTAGTGTGTTTCAAGTAATTCTGTGGTTATATCCTTTAGTCCGGCTTTGTAAGCCAATATAAGCGATCTTACAATTAGTCCGGGAGGAACTTTTCTGAATCGCATGAAAACCATATCAATCAGGTTTATTCTAACACCGGAAAATATAGCGGTAATCCACAGGTTAACCGGAATAATCAAAAAGAAAATCCATAGCCCGGCCAGTATGACTCCAATGGTAATGATATTAGGTATTGAAATGAATTCTTCCATATAGTTAACAATTGGTCTGGAAGTTACCAAGAGTTATCAGCCTTTTTAGGTAATTAATGAAATATAATTTTCCTGCTTTATCTAAGGTTGTTTTTGAAGGTGATTTTATTCAGTCAAAGCATATTTTGAAAACAGAGAATGCAATTCCAATTGCAAGTAAAAAATGATCCAATTGAATCAGATAAACTTACTGATCCAGGTTTTCTGATTTGGCTACCCTAAAATACCATCGGGAAGCTGGTAATATACAAGCTCCCATAAGGGCTATAAAGAGAAAAGCCCATTTCATTCCTATTGCATGTGAAAGAAATCCAATCAAAGGAGGGCCAATGAGCATACCCACTACGCTGTAGGTGGAAATTATTGAGATTGCCATTCCTGGTGAATATTTTTTTGATTCTCCTGCCAGTGAAAAAGTGATCGGAACCAGCACTGCTGCGCCAATTCCCACCATTGAAAAACCTATGATAGCCGGAACAAAGAAAGGAAAAACAGTGGACATGAGTATTCCGAAGGTGATCAGAATGGAACTGATGAGATAAACCGTCTGCTTTCCTATTTTGGATATTACCTTATCCATAAACCACCTGGAAAGTGCCATACACATCATAAAAGTAAAATACCCAACTGTATAGATATCCACTTTTATTACTTCTTTGAAATAGATTCCGCTCCAATCGAACATGCCTCCTTCGCAAAAAGAAGCGAACAATATAATCAGACCCAACACCAACAAGGATTTGTCGGGTTTGCCAAGCTGGATTTTTGATCCCGTAGTGGCTTTATCTCCGGAAGGCAGGTATTTGAATGTAATGATAGCCGCAGAAACCAGCGTGATGGCGACCCAAAAAAGATGGCTGCTCATCGAAACTGACAACCAGATCAGGGATGTGGTTAAACCAACACCCACAATTCCTCCAAGGCTCCACATGGCATGGAACGATCCATTAATAGGTTTGGCAAATGATTTTTGAAGCATCACTGCCTGGGTGTTCATAGCCACACCACCAATCCGAAAGGCCAGAGACAGAAAAAACAGAGATATACCCAAGTCAATAATATCGGAACTCATACCAATACCCATAATAGAGGCACATTGCACGATCATGGCTATAATTAACGGCGGCCTGTTGTCAAAATTGCGATTGATCCATCCGGAAATGGCAAGCCCGAGTAAGGAACTGAATGGCATCACCAGTAGGAGAGAACCTATTTCAGCGTCATTGAGGTCTAAGATACGCTTGATGTCCGGTATGCGTGAGGCCCAGGTAGCAAAACTAATACCCTGAATAAAGAAAAATATGCCTACAGCAATCCTCTGTCTGTTTGCAAAAACTACTGAATTGAGTTGTGTCATAAGTGCCTTTGAATCCCCTCTATAAAAGAAGGTGCTGTTATTTGGGCGCAAAGTAATTTTAAGCATTTTTAATAACCAAGGTAATCTTGATATTGGTGCTTCAAATTCAAGGCTAATTTGGTGAACTTCATTTATTGAACTGTGAATTGAATGATATGCTGAAGATTAACTCTAAATACAAATTTTATTGAGTCAAATTAATCACTATGCTTTTGATTGTTACGAGTGAATGCAAAAATAATTTTATATAAACGAAACTTTTTTAGTGAATCTCAGTTTAGGATTTAGTACTTTGTATAACCTAATACCTTCTATAACATGAAAAAGTTTTTTATATTAATTCCGATGCTATTGTTAATGTTGTCCGTCAGTGCACAAACCAAAAAGGTAAAAGAAAAAGACCTTAAGGGGGTTTGGAAGTTGGTGATAGATATTGACAAAGAAGAAATTGTGGATGAAATAGACGATGAAGACAATGTTTTTGCCCGATTGATGGTGAAATCAGCTATTGGTTTTGTGGATGGCATTTTGGAAGAACTAGACATCAGGTTCGAATTTGAACCGAACAATCGTTTGAAAGTAACAGTCAATGCTTTTGGAGATGAAGAGGTAGAATATTCAAATTGGCACATCAATAAGAATGGTGAACTGATAATTGAAGATTCTGATTCTTACGATAGTGATGAGGATTATTGGTTACTTGAAGGAGATGTGCTGGTAGCCTATGACAAAGATGATGATACACATAAGAGCAGTGTATATCTGGTCAACATGGAATGATATAAGTTCGTTTTCTTGATTTATCAGGTAAGACTCTCAATTTTTTGAACCAACAAAACATAGCCATCGTCGAGTAGTAAATAGCCCTGATCATAACAATAGCGATATTCCTGTCCTGCCTTGGTTGTGTATGTGTTGGTGTAATACTCCATATCAAATCCTTTTTTCAATAACTTATCCACCTGAGTTTTGGTCTTACCTGTAGGATTGAGTTCCAGTAATATTCTGCGGTTCTTCCTCAAAATGTTATTGACATTTCGAATGTAATTGGTAGAGTCTGAATTGACCTTGTTGTTGGCAGCATTTCTGCATGCATCTGAGCAAAACTTCTTATCAATTCTACCAAAGATCGGACGGCCACATTCCGGACAGGTTCTGTTTTCGGTTTCCTGATTCATGCAGTAAGTTATTGATTTTCTGAAATATATCCAATTACAAACGACTACAAACGGATGTTAAGTGACTACAAATAATTAACAACCGAGTCGTTTTTTGATTTCTTGCATCCTTTGTCCTGTCAAACGACAAATTCATCTACCATCAGGTGAATATCAATAATATTTAAATTTTAATATCATGTCAACTTTAAAAAACAAAGTACAGCTAATTGGTAGATTAGGTAACGATCCGGAAGTAAAAAACTTCGAAAGTGGGAAAACAATGGCTACATTTTCTATGGCCACCAATGAAATCTACTACAACAGTAAAGGAGAAAAAGTAGAAGACACCCAGTGGCACAACGTTGTGGCCTGGGGCAAAAAAGTCAGCATTATTGAAAGTTACCTCAAAAAAGGCAGTGAAGTAGCCATAGAGGGAAAGCTCGTCAATCGCAAATATGACAAAGAAGGGGAGACCCGTTATGTTACTGAGATTTCACTGCATGAATTGCTCATGATGAATAAGAAAGATTGATGCATCATGACGATTAAGGTTCAATGAATGAGTCTGTCTCAAAAGGGTAAAACAGTTGCCGGATTTATTCCGGCATCCCTTTGAAAATGCACCGATAGTTATTTCCAGTACTGATGCAGTCAGGAATCTGATAAGTATCTGCTTTTTGAGACAGACTCAAATTTGATAGTTCTATTTTCCATTTTTACATTTTTGCAACTCCATATCAGCTTCCAATTTGTATTTTTCGCATTCAGCACTTTTAATTTGGGCTACTACTACATAGAAGAGTATGATTGCCGCTTCTATGGCTATGATGATTTTGGCTGTTTTGTTCATGGTGGGCTATTTACCGCTTTGGCATTTTTGTAATGTCTCCATTACTCTTTCAACTTCATTTTGAGCGAGTCGTGTTTGAGCAGCATTATGTTCTGCTTGCTCTGCCAGTTGGATTGCTTCTTTTTTAACTTCCTCTACTATTATTTTCTTCTCTATAACCTCCATTTTTAGCTTTTCAGCTTCAGCTGTTCGAATTTTAGCAAATACAACAAAGAAGAGTATGATTACCGCTTCGATGGCTATGATAATTTTTGCAGTTTTGTTCATATCGTAGGTGTTATTTTCCGCTCTTGCATTTTTGCAGCTCAACCATTACTCTTTCTGTTTCTTTTTGAGCGTACATGGCTTTATTTTCAGCAGCTACTGCATCTGCTGCAAGGCGAACTGCTCTTTTTGCTTGATTTTTTGCTTCTTCCGCATGCAAATCTGCTTGTATTGTAGCTATTTTAGCTGCCTCAGCTTGTTTTTCGGCTTCACTACGCTGAATTTGAGCCATTAAAATAAAAAATGCGCATAATACAACGAGAATAGAAATAATGATTTTGGCGGCCTTGTTCATATTTTTGCTCGTTGGATGGTTTAGTAATTTAATTACTTTTATTCTAAAAATAATAATATAAGACAATAACACGGTTTTAGTTTTCATTCATGTATTATTGAATGAAAAATGAATCTGTTAAAATTGTTTTTACAGATACTTTTTTATCATCCATACGTTTGAGGATTATATGAAAAAAAGAAATCGTATATATTTAGTTGTAGCAATTTTGGTGTTGACTTCTTTTGCTAAAAAAGCAGATGAAGAATCAGGACACTCCATTACATTAAAAATGCTGAAAAAAACGTCCGGTATTAGTTCGTTGATCTATACGCTATCGAAAGAAGAGCGAATAGAAGGAAAGATGATCAAGCAAATTTCTTTTACCAAAATGGAAAAAGAGCCTTTTAGGGTATATATGAAACAATTGTACCCACAGGAAGGGATGGAAGTTTTATTTGTGGAGGGTGAACACAATAACAAAGCCATCATCAATCCCAATGGTTTTCCCTGGGTAAACATAAAATTGCATCCTAAAGAGGGAATAATGCGCAATGACCAACATCATACCATTTATCAGTCTGGGTTTGACCATGTGGTCTCTATTTTGGACTATTTGGTTAAAAAATACGAATCAGATATGGATACAATGGTAAAGTACAATGGAATTGTGCAACATGACAACAAGGATTGTCATTCAGTATCTTTTACCAATCCGAACTTTAAATACATTGACTATACTGTGCAGGAAAATGAAACGCTTGAGACGATAGCTGCTAAGTTCAAATTGAGTGAGCACATGATTTTAGAGAAAAATCATAAAGTGAAGCATTATGATGATGTTTCTGTTGGCCAGGTAATCCAAATACCAAATGACTACTCTCCCAAAATGATGCTATATATAGATAAAGATGCCTTGATTCCGTTGAGAATGGATGTATATGATGATCAGGGGTTGTATGAAAAATACCAGTATTCTAAGGTAACTATTGACCCTAAACTTGATCCAAGTGAATTTTCTCAGGATTATTCAGCATACGGGTTTTAAGTATTTTCATTTGATTTCCAGGCGCAGTAAAATACCTGAAAACATTTGTTTTTCAACTATAAAAAGAGTACCTTCATAGCATGTTACCAAACTCGGTGAAGCTTTGAGAATCATATAGATTCCTGCTTGCCCAAAACCCGGTGAAGCCGGGTTTTTTGATGCATAAAGTTTAGTAAGAAATCAAGGGGAGCACACTAATAGAACTTGGTTTCTGAGTGGTAGGATGTTGTCTTCCTCCGGTCAATTCTCTTACCCGTTCAGCCAGATAAAAATCCAATTCCCTAAGGTAAATTTTGCCATCCTTTTTCACATCTGCTTTTTGTTGTTCCAGCCCTTCGATGATAGAGAGAGTAAATGCGCCGTGTCCCCAGTCCGGATGTTCCAGAGATGACTCAGCCCCGGTAGAGGCAGACATGATCACTACACCAAACTCACCTGATGACAATTCCCTGACTGCTTCAGTATTATCCACTTTGGATTGGCCTACATTGGCTCCCAGTTGTCCACTATGGCAGGCATCTATCAGTAGCAACACTTTTGCCGGCATATTACCAATGAGATCCGAAAAATCACGCCAATCAACGCAGGAGATGCGAGGATTTGATGAATCTCCATCATGTGGCAGGATATAAAAATTGTTATCTTTATTCAAGCCATGTGAGGCAATGAAGATAATAACAAAATCTTTTGGAGTAGTGTATTCTTCCAACTTATGGAAAGTAGAAAGAATCTTTTCACGTGTGGCATATGAATTTAATATGTCAATGGTTTTCACCGAATTGAACATTTTACCTTCCTGTGCCTTAAATATTTTTGATACCGCTCTGGCATCATCGTCAGCATAATTCAGGTTGTACTGAGGATTTTTAAATTCAGAGATGCCGATCGAAACCAAATAGAGGTTACTTAGTGGTATTTCCTCTTTGTCTTCAGTTTCAAGTTTGGTGATCTCCCGTTTTTCGCTGTTTCCCTGATTGGTATTTACACTAGGCTTTTTTGCATCCGGTTTATAGATAATCGTTCGGTCTTCTGAGAATCCATTGGCTATACTGTTAGCTGCAAAGAACCGAATTTGAAACTCCTTGGACGATTCAACAACTTCCTCTTCATCGGGTACTACATCAAAACCTCTTCTGCCAATCATATCTTCAGAAGATAGCTTTAACGAATAGGAGACTGTCTTATTGGTTGTATTTCCTGTTGATGTCAGTTTATCTCCAATAGCCAGAGGACGTCCGTTTACAAATAGTTTTACCTGAGTAATATCAATGGCAGATGAAATAGATACTTCCAAATTATAATTGGACAGGGTAGTTGTAGTGTAGTTGTTTACAGGTGATGTCCATTTTATCTTGGGTGGCAATATTTTATTTACGTCTTGTTTTTGAATGTTGAGCGCAGTAGCTGTTTTATCAAAGGACCCTGTTTCCAGCATTTTCAACACAACATCACGCCTGTGGAATTTCTTACTGAAAGCCGACACATCGTGGTATTCTGCCAGTGAGCCAGCTCCTTTGTTGATATGCCACCCAATGTATTTTTCACCTCCGGCTGATGCTTCATAATAGCCCTGAGGTGTCCATATTACCCACTCATTCTTAGAAGTAATGAAAAGTGTTGCCAGGTTTTCTCCGGAAGATAAGTTCCATATTTTTATTGTCTGATCACTGTTTGATGAAAGCAATCTGTCTTGTTTTTCTATTTCTGAAATAGCCCAGGTTTCTCCCAAATGTCCTTCATAAGAATTCAAGAATTCGCCATTAGGCTTAAATCTTTTTAGAGAGTAGGTAGAGCCTATTACTACTTCATTGTAATCATTTACAAAAGAATAACTCCTGATGATACCGTCTTTCAATTCATCAACAGATACCCCATTGTTGCCAAAATTGATTCGTTGTTCAGACTGCTTTTCGATAGCATGTCCCAAAAATTTATTCTTATTCCTGATAAATGATTTTGTGTTCGGTTTTTCAGGATCCAGGCTCAGGTTAGTTAGGTTGAAAGTCTTTTCCAATGGAGCATCGTCCAAGAGTTCTGTTGGGTTGCTTTGTCCGAAAGCAGTGGTATTTTCGTCAGTATTGAAACCTACAGCAAAAACACCTCTGCCATTGCCAACAAGGTTGCGAACAGGTTTTCCTGATAAAGCATCCCAAATAAAAATATTTTTGTCATTGCCTCCGGCTGATGCCAGATATAAACCTTCTTCCTCGTCAAATTTTTTGAAAGGTGCAAAAACTGCTGCACTCACGGCATTGTCATGGTAGTTGAAATCAGTAATGACAGTTTCTGTATCAAGGTTATAAACCACACCCTTGCGACTAAAAACCACCAGATACTTGTTGTCTTTAGATACAGCCAATGAGTTGACAGCCGAAGGAATATTGTCCAGTTTGCTTAAAAACCTCCCTGCATTGGTCCAGACAACTATATCACCATCTTCGCTTCCGGATATTATTTTAGAACCATCCGGAGTAAAGAGTACTTTTCTTATTTTGTCTAAATGAACCTTTCCATCAATAAAAGTAATATTGCTGAGGTCAGCAGTATTCCAGGCTTTGACAATACCATCTGTTCCTCCTGATACGATTCGACTTCCATTTTGATTGATATCGACACTTTGGATAATTCCACTGTGCCCCTTTAGAAATCCTCGTGCAGTAATAGAACTGGAACTCGCAATAGTTGAGATGTCCCAGAGTCCGAGGGTTTGATCAGCAGAGGCAGTGGCAAGCCATTTGCCATCGGCAGAGATAGCCAGGTCATTGATGATATTGTTGTGTCCTTTTAATGTATGAGATATTTTACCCAATTGCAAATCAACAACTCTAATAGATCCTATGTTTTTGGGATCACCTCCGGCTTTATCAAAAAAACCACCTAAGAATAGATAACGTTCAGTTGGGTCAAGGGCTGCAGCATATATTTTGCCATCAACTCCATCACCAATTTGAAACCTGAGTGTTTTGATCAGACTGCCATCCGACACATCCCAAATACGAACAGTTTTGTCTTCGGAAGCTGAAATTAGTTGCTTTCCTCCTTTAATGAAAATAACGTCATGTACCAATCCGGAGTGCCCATGATTATCAATGATAAGCTTCTGAGCTTCAATATGTACTGATATACATATTAATATAATAAATAAAGCAATATTTTTAATGTAAAAGAGAAACGACAGCTCTTTTCGAATATTTATATTCATTTGTAAATTCATAAAGTAGAATATATTATTGATTGACATGCTTAGATCAAATTATTAAGAGTTAGTGACTTTACACAACAAAAAAACAGAATATTGACGAAATTGACTACTAAAATTGCTTGTTTCACGGCTCTTTTCGGATGTGTAATTTCTCACCTGCTAAAGTTATAATTATTTATAGTAAGACTACCATCTGCATTGACTGCCAGTTTGTAAGATGAAGCCCCTAATTTGAATTCGTATTCCGAATCTGATTTTTTATCATATTTATAAGTACTCCCTGAAACAGAAAACCATACTTCTAATTGCATATCGGACAAAGATGTAATTTTCACGGATGAAACTTTCCCCGAACTGTCTGTTTTCTTATCAGACCTATACCATACACCAAATATTGAGTTGTCTGTGTTTGTATTAATAGTGGCTGTAGGAGTGTAAATGGCATCAAAGTCACTATTTCCATACATGTCCTTCATAACCAACTGGTCTTTTCCACGCATTTCTATGATAGCTCCAGACACATTTTTGTACTGATTTGGGGCTATTTTGGTGTATCGGATTGGACCTTTGTTCATGTACCATTTTTTACTGTAATCTTCCATGCTGGTCGTATATATATCCAGATCAACGCCATTGGTGACTACTTCAATGTATTTTTTTCTTTTGTCTTTGTAATAGTTGTATTCATTTACCCATTTTCCTTTCACCTCATATTTCACTACGTGAGCTTCCGTTGTGCTGGTTACCACAAAATCATTTTGTATGTTTTCAACCCGTGAAGTAGGATGCTGTAGGCCATTGGTAAGTTTCCCTACTTCATCAAATACATATTCCTTTAGCTCCGAAACAGAAATGTAGGCATCACGGTTCATATCTGCCGTTTTGGACGTCATGCCGTTCAATACAGAATAAGTAAAAACGCCATTTTTCCATTGATCACTTTCAAGGGCAAACTCTGTACCGGATGCGGAAGAAATAACAGTTGCGCCTGTGCCGTTCCTCATATCAGCGAAGATTTCCTTCATCAATTCAAATGAATTTTTGAGTCCAAGGTCATTGCTGCTTTTTACGGTTTTGAACCCTCTGGATTTCACGCCTGATGTATTGGTAGATTTAGTTCCAGCAACCACTTCAGTACCTTCTTTATCGATTTCTCCTGAATGGCATGCATCAATCATCAGAAGTCTGTTGCGTGCTTTGGTATTCTTAAAAAAAGATTCGATTTCAGTGTATTTCAATCCAAGGAAAGATGGATTGTCGAATACCATGTCACTGGTCGCTATGTAATAATCGAGATTCTCGTCCAGTAATCCGTGACTTGCTACAAATATGATGACTTCATCATCTTCATTGGCATTGGAAAAGAAATCCGAAGAGGCAAGAATATTACTTTTTGTTGCAGCAATATCAGTGAAGGATTTTACAAATACTTGTCCATAATCGGCTTTTCTGGTTTCGAAAAATGCTGCCAGATCTTTGGCATCTTTAGCTGCATAGGTCAGATTATATTCAGAATCTGCAAACTTGCTCACACCAATATTGAAGAGGTATAAGTTTGGTTTGGCCTTTTGTGTACAGGTAATTTCAAATGTGGCAGGAGCGGATTCCAATCCTTGTTCGTTTATTACAGACACACTTACTCTGTTCATTCCAGAACTCAACGTTAGATTAATATTCTTTTTAATTGTTCTTGATGATTTCACAGAAGTTGATTTGTCCTCAATGACAGGCACATTATTAACCAGAATTTTGAGTTGTGTTAAATTGACTTTTTGATCACTTGCCTGTATAGAAAAGCTAATATTTTTCTCTCCGGTAGTTCGTGGCAGATGATCAATATTTGCTTGTATAGTTGGTAGGTTGTTTAGATCAATTTTATCGTCTGACACTCCAAGTTGTTTGATTCTTTTTTGATAGGCTTTTTGGTATGCTTCTAAAAGTGAAGGCTGAGTGAAGCCAATTGCTTCAGCTACTTTATCTGGTCTGTTTAACTTTATTTCAAATTGAGCAGCAGGGTAAATGTTATTTTGATCCCCATAAGCAATATTTTCAATAGCCTTTTTCGCCATACTGTAGTATCCATCTTCAGAGACGATAAAGTAGTGGTCGGTAGCATTGCCATGCAACAATACCTTCTGCTTTTTAGTTTTTAAATCCCATATCCTAATTGTACCATCCATTGCTCCTGAAAATAGTAAACTTCCATTTTGAGTGAAATCAAGTCCTGTAATAGAAGAATAATGTCCTTTCAACTTCCCTGACAGATTTAGAGTGCCTATATCATAAATATCTATGTCAAATTCTAATGGTTTTTCTGTATCTCCAAACCATACTGTTTCTGCAGTTTTGCCTACAACCAAGTGTTTTCCATCTGGAGTTACTTTCATTACCGAAGGTGCTCCGGTTTCATAGAGAATAGATTTTACTAATTTTTTATCAGGTAAAGAGTACACATCGATTTTGTTAACTGAACTTGCAAATACTTTAGTGCCATCTTGAGAAATGGCTGTTCCTATTATGTAAATAGCACTTGGAAAGCTAGCAATTTCATTGCCCGTACTTTTGTCATATACTTTAAATCCGAATTTACTTGTTCCTACAGCTGTTCTTTTTAAGTGGTGTTTTCTGGATTCTCCATCCGGATATTTAGGTAAGTAACCTGTCTTATTGAAATATTTATAGGGCTCTTCATAAATTTGTTTTGTCTTTCCGGCAATTACTCCAATAGAACTACCTGAATTGTTTTTTGAAGAATATATTGCTTCACTAATATTGAGAGCATTTAAATCCCAGGTAATCACGGAACTATTCATGAGTGTATAAAGTTCCCTTTTTGTTTCGTTCCAATATAACCCTGCAATTTCCGAAGCTCCCGGGCTAAAAGTCTTAATTTGCTGCCTGTTTTCCAGATCATAAAAAACGATTTCTGTTTCCTTAGTGATTCCAGCTATAATATCATTTGTGGCATCATAGGCCATTTTTCCTGCCGGAACATCATGACCGACTACTCCTCCTATGCTTTCAGTTTTACCAGTCTGAAGATTACCAACGAGAATGTATCCATCTGTGTATGAAGCAATCACTTGCTGGTCTCCTTTAGTGAAATATAGATTTTCTATATCAGAAGCCTTGTTAAATTGTTTCACCAATTGTCCATTGTCCAATTTGAGTACAACTATTTTGAATTCATTACCGAGAGCTATCAACTTCCCATCTGAACTAATTGCATTGACGATCCACTTATTGCCAAATTGTTTCAAGTCGTTGCGGTAGATTTCTTTGCTTTGCGAAATATCATGTAGGGTGAAAGTGTAGTTGGTTACAAAATTTGAGTTGATGTAATCCATTTTCTTTTGTGTATGCATCCTGTACTTACCGTCTGGTGAAATAGAGACGGAGGACATGCCTCCTTCGCTCTTTTTCATCGTTGTTTTTTGAACCTGACTGGATTTGTAGTTCCAAATATTGACAACATCATCGGAATACAACAAACCCTTACCATTGGGTAAAAAATGGATGTCATTAACATCACGTTTTAAGTCTTTTTGATACAGAATACTTTTAGAGTCGATATCCCAGATAAAAATTTTGCCTCTGCCATCACTTGTAGCGAGTAGCGTGTTGTCATCGTTAAAATCTATTCCGGTTACAACAAATGAATGTCCTTCCAATGGCCAGTGTAAACCTTTTTGCATATCCCAGAGCAGGATTACCCTGTCACGGCCGCCGGTTGCCAGCCATTTTCCGTCTTTCGAAAATTTAGCATGGATTATTGATTCCTGATGACCCAATTGAGGAATGACATGGCTCTGCGAGAAGGCATTAATCCGAAAAAGAAAAGATAAGATGAAGATGAGCAAAATCTTTTTCATGAATTTTATTTCTTATAATTTAATTGATCAGTATAATTTCTATAAAGAACTTGTTTAGAATTTCAAATCCGGAATTCGTTTTTTCGCATCCTGAGCGTAAAAATCATATTTAGTGCCTTGCCCATATTTATAAGCCATTTCTAATTGGTTTTTAATTTGTGCTACATGAGATGACCATAGTTTTGGAGCATTGTAGTAATAATGAAACCAATTGGCCAGACCAGCATAGTAGTAGATTAGTGGGTGAGGATTGGAAATATTTGCTATGGCATAGTTCAGGTGGCTTGCACTTTTAAAATAATCTTTGTCTTCAAATGCTTTTATCCCAACTATAAAGTTGCCGCCTACATTTTTGGATTTATAAGTCTCTTCATCCAGAGATACTGCTTTGTTGCCGACTGTTGTTGCTTCCTGCAACCTCCCATTGTCGTAATAGGCCATTACAAGTTCTCCAAGCATTACTGGTGAATCTGGAGAGAAATTTTTACCTGATTCCAGAATTTCCAGAGCTCTGGCATCATACACGTATAAATTATTCTTTTTCATGTATGATATAGCATACCATTTGCAGATATTTCCTTTGGTATTGGTGTCTATCTGATCGGTACCATCCATCATCATGACTAGCATGTTATAGGCTGTTTCGAAATCAGTATAGGCCAGATCAGTTTTGTTGTAGTATAGGTGGTTTTGTGCTTTTTCATAAACGGCTTCAGGGTTGTTGGGGAATGTTTTTATAGTTTCTTTTAGAAATTTATCAGTTTTTTCATAATTTTTTTCTTGCACTTTGAAAATATTCGCTTTCATCTTATATGCCAGGAAAAATGTAGGATCTGATTTGATTGCTGCTTCAAAATCTTTTAAAGCATCTTTGGACGAACGGCCATTTAGCCACTTGATGCCTCTTTGGCAATATATCTTTGCCGGATTTATTTTTTCCTTTTTAGCCAACTTCAGTGCTTTATCCAGCAATGCAATTGATTGACTGGTAAAATTGTTTGTTGTTCCTTTTTGATAACAATCTTCTGATGAAGTGCAATCCTGAGCATACAATTGGGCTGAGAAAAGAATAATTAAGCTTACAGAAATCAGTGAGCAGTTTATTAGACGGAGTTTTATTGTTGCCATGACGTTTATTAATTTCAAAATGAAAAGTTAAAATAAGGCAATAGAATGGGTTATTAGAATACCCTGTAAAGGGTATTTTAATTGGGGAATTGAAGCAATACCTTTATGCCATAAATAATAATATATGTTTGGATTATTTAAGAGTAAGGCAAAAAAATCAAACTTGACATACTATGTCTATTTGACCAAAATCACTTTATATAGACAGTTGATGGCTACTGTTCAGGAAGATATGAACAACCAAAAAGAACTATTTATAGCCTACTATTTTGACGATACAGGTAAAGAACTTGCGAGTTTGCTGGAAGCTGCCGACTTGAAATTTAATGTTTTAGGGTCAATGGAAGAGAATACTTCTGGTATTACTATTGGAAAGGCAGAAAGTCTCATCAAATCATCTAAAAATACTTTTGAGGTAAATGCTTATTCTATGATTTTGGTATGTGAAATACACCCGTTGGCAGGTGTAGATATTGCATTATACGATTATTTAACAGAAAAATATGGAGGTGCCATACTGAGGTTTTATACTTCAATAGATAGTCCAATTCTTAGAATGTTTGGAGCAGACCGAATCATTCAACTGCTGAAGACGATGGGAATGGAAGAAAACGAAATGATCGAACATAGTATGGTAACAAAATCTATATTAAGGGCTCAGGAAAAAATAAAAGAACAGGTTATTCATGAAAAAGATGCGCATTCTATTGAGGAATGGATGGAAAAGAATACCCCTGATTTTGGTGGCAATTGAATAAACTATTGTCTTTAAGGAAATATTAGTTGAAGTGGGGGTTCAATCCAACCATTACCACAAGCCTTTTCTAATGAAAAAAACATTAATTATACTACTTTTCAGTTTACCTCTTCAGGTTGCAGCACAAAAAGGAATGGTGAACCTGTTTACCGAGTTTGGAAGACCTACCGGAGAGTTTCGTCAAAATACTGATGCGTTTGCATTGGGGATGGGAATGGGAGCTTATTTTTCTTTTGATGCTCAAAATCTGTTTTATCTTGGAGCTGACCTCAGTTATGATATTTATGGTAAATCGTTTGATAGTGATGGTTATTATGAAATCATTACTAACAACAACATGCTTCAGTTTCATGGTCTTTTGAGGATTAAACCACCATCGGATGGCATAGTTCCATTTTTTGAAGGCCTCTATGGCTTCAAATTTCTATACACTATAAGTAAGTTGAAAGAAAATATTTTACTGGATCCTATAGCCATTCAAACCGATTTTCATGATTTTGCTTTGAGTTATGGTGGAGCAGCCGGAATTCACATTCCAATAGGGCAAGGAAATACCGCTCTTGAATTCCGCATTCAATACCTGATAGGAGGGAAGGCTGAATATGTTGATGGTAAAACCATCAGAGAAGTTGGCATAGAAAACGCCATTGCAAATCCTTTGACTTCAGAAACTGATATGGTTATTTTTAAATTGGGAATCACATTTGGTTGGTGATTTTAGTCTTGCTTGGTCACATTTTCCCTTTAACACCAATGTTTGCCATGTCTGCCCTTTAGGTTTACATTATGACTAAATCAATAGAAAAAGCTATGATTATTATGGATGCGGGTATGTGGTTAACCCGAAGGGTTAGCTATTCATCTCTCAAAGTATCTACAGGATTAGATTTTGCTGCTTTTAAAATAGTCATACAAGTAGTTGAAAGTCCTACGCAAATGATGGTAGCAGTACAAATTAGAATGGGAATAATTCCGATAGGTATGTGGTAAGCATAGATTTCATCCAAAAGAGCTCCGGTGAGGAAATATCCACCTAAAGATCCGATAATGCCAGCAATAGACAGTATAATCAGAAATTCTTTATTCATTAGTGCTAAAATATTGCTCACTGATGCCCCCAAAACCTTTCTGACACCAATTTCTTTACTTCTCTTTTTAACATCCAGAGTAGCCAATGAAAATATACCGGAAGCAGACAAAAGCCCTCCCAGAACAGTCAGGAAGAGGAATATTTTCTTGAGGTTGGCATTTGTTTCACGTAAGTCTTCAAATAAAATGTCTTCTTGAAACCAACCTTGAAAAGGTTTGTCCGGTATGTTTTTTTTCCACAAATCTTCAATGTAATCTTCCAGAGAAGTCAGGTTTTCAGGTTCAGCTCTCACCAATAAATATTGATATTGATTAGGTAATGCAGGGTAAAAAACGGAAGCTTCTGGTTCCCGGGATCTAAAAAGATTGTCAATATGATTGTCAACCACTCCAACAATGTGTCTTTTTACTTCATGTATCACTATCGTTTTCATCAATGGATCATCCTCTATGCCAATTTTTTTTAGAAATGCCTGATTGACTACTACTGCGCTATTTAAATCATTAGTACTCTCAGTACTAAATACCCGGCCGTTTAGTACTTTCATTCCCATAATGTCAAAATAGTTTTTACCTACACCATAGTGTCTTGCTTCATATTTGGCAGTATCTACTCCTAAAGGTACAGCGTAACTATCCCAACCTAAGGAATGGGCTGTTCCTCCAATTTTTAGTATTTTAGGGTTACTTCTCAAGTCATTTTCCATCACTTCAAATTCCTTTTCACCACTTACTTTAATCATATACACCATGTCTTTGTCATAGCCAAATTTTACCTTTTCCTGATATTTTGTGTTTTGGACAAACATAACTCCTGCAATCAAAACAATTACAGACAATGCAAATTGAATGGTGATAAGTGATTTACTCAATAAAGTACTTCCTTTGATTTTCAAATTGCCTTTTAATAATAACACAGGCACAAATCTGCTACTAGATAATGCAGGGTAAATTCCTGCAATCAGCGAAGTGAAAAATATGATTATCAATAACGCTATAATTAGATTGAGACCATTAAGGTCTTCCATTCCGTAATTGAGGTTCCACATATCAGTAAATGCTGGAGTGATTATATTAGACATAAACAAACCTGCAACTAACGATAGCAGGATAACCAATAAGGTTTCAAAAAGGAACTGAGATATGATTTGCCACTTTGTTGCCCCTACAACTTTTCTGATCCCTACTTCTTTCATTCTTTGGGCTGTCATGGCTATGGAAGTATTTGTCATATTAAAGCATGCAATCATCAATATGATCAATGCCATTGATATAAATACGACCATCGGTGTAATACTCATGGGTAAATTAATCTGACTCCACTGAACCTGTTCACGGTCATAATATGTCTTAAACTGTTGCAGTTGGTATGATTTTACCACTCTGTCGGTCTTTTCTTTATTTCTTCTTTCAATGTATTTATTGAATTGTTCACTAATATATGGAGCCTGATTGTGTGCGGTTAACTCGAAAAAGGTTGAAGGATCACGCCAGTCTTTCCAGTTATCAGAATTGAGGTCATAAATGTCATAGAAATGTTCGAACCTGACTAACATGTCGAAAACGAAAGAACTATTCTGAGGAACTTTATCAACAACACCACCAACTGTTACTTGTACTTCTGTCTGATTCGGAAAATTTATCTCTAATACTTTACCTATTGGATTTTCATCTTTAAAGTATTTGACAGCCGTTTTTTTACTTAAAAATATGGTGTGCATATTTTTAAACGAGCCGTAACTTCCGTTCACTAAAGGAAAATCAAACATTTCAAAAAAAGTACTGTCTGCAAATGCAATACGCTCGCTATATGAATCATCACCACTTTTCACAAAGCCTCCTTCATTCATGTAGCGTGTGTACCTTTTGATACCTGAAATTTCCATTGCTGCATTAGGTGCCAGATTTATAGGTGCACTGATTTGCTGATAAGGATCTCCTTCTGTTTTATTATAATGAGAGTGAACTTTATAGATTAGATCAACTTTTGAGCTCTTATGAAAGTTGTCGAATTCAATGTTATAGGCAATCAACAGGTAAGCTGTGATGCAGCAAGCCATAGCAATTCCCAACCCAAAGGTATTGATGATGACATAGCTCAGGTTTTTTTGGAGATTTCTGATTCCGACGAATAGGTAGTTTCTTATCATAATATTGTCAATTATGATTTAACGATTTCAAGAAATGTACCATACATTATAACATGCTGTTTTACAGGTTGTTATGATATTTTTAAAATCTAATATCGTCCGAAATCGGACTTTTATGCATTATTATTGATGATTATCGTACAATTCTGTTACAATACTCGGGTTATCAGATTGTACTAATTATTTATCAAAAACTGACTCACCTTTCTGGTATAATCTGACGGGCTGTCCTTAAAATTATCAGCAAAGCGACTATTCTGCATCACGAAGACTTCTGCCATACCATTTTTTACCTGACTTTTTAATTCATTGGCATCATTCTCAGTAAATAAATAATTTTTGCTTCCAATAATGAAAAGGATACCCCGAAAGTTGGCTGACGGGGTTTCACTAAGTACCGTGTAAGGATCTTTATATCTGGAAGACACTTCACTGTCTAAAGACATTCTACTCCCGATTTTAAAAAACTTTTGAGGTAAATCTACAAACCTTGAAATAGCTCCGTCAGCTACGATAGAATAGGTGTGAGACCTGGTGTAGCCAATGGTAATGGAGATAGTTGCACCGATACCCCAACCATACAAATAGATTTTTTTTCCATGATTTTTTAAGGCATAATTATATACAGTTTCAAAGTCTTTGTAAAACTCTGAGTACAAATAAGTTTCATTGTCTATCTTAAAATCACTGCTTGAACCAAAACCACGATAATCATAGCATAACACATTGAAACCAAGTGAGATAAATGATTTTATTCTAGCTACGTTATCACCCATATTACCATCTCCATTGTGACTTACTATAATCAGTTTATTAGAGGTTCTGGTTGAAGGAAAGTACCAGGTATTAAGAGAATATCCATCAGGTGTTTGAACCTTTTGTTCTTTAAATTTCAAATCAGTTGGATATTTCTTGTATTCTTTCGATGGATTTAAAGCCAGAGATAATGAAATAGAGGCTATTAAAAGTATAAATAAAAGCAGTGTTTTTTTTGTATTCATAAACTGGTTTTGAAATATAGTCTTAAAAATAAAGCATTTGCAGCCTGAATCAAATGATTTCCTTTTCAATAAAGCCAAAAGGATTGTATCTTTTTAAATATATGGCCGTAGTTACCAATATAATGTTTAGGTATTTATGTTAAAAATTTTTAGATATATCTAAAAATATAATATATCTTGTTAAATTTGAAAGTAGAAAAACGCACTCAATTAATTAATATAAAAATATGTTAAGTCCACTTTTGGCTCTATCAATTTTTGGGATTATTTGCCTTGTAGTGTATATAGTATTTCGTCCAAATGGGTATTACTGGATATTCCAACAGGGTAAAAAACAAAATGAGAAAACCATAATAGAAGATGTTTTGAAACAGCTTTTTCACATGGAATATGAAAATACGCAAGTGAGGTTCAGGGACTTAAGGGCTTCTACAGGTATAGGCGGTGGAGACGTACTTGCCATTCTGGATAAAATGATGAGAAAAGGACTCATATCCAAGCAAGGTGATTATTTGGTTTTAGAACCTGAAGGCAGAGAGTATGCTTTAAGAATCGTTAGAGCTCATCGCCTGTGGGAAAAGTTTTTGGCTGAAAAAACTGGTTATGACAAGTCGGAATGGCACGATAGAGCAGAACAGATGGAACATGAGCTGACCATAGATCAGACCAATGAATTATCCTCCATACTGGGTAATCCCAATTTTGATCCTCATGGAGATCCTATTCCTACTGAAAGTGGCGATATACGACCTCAAAAGGGAATTTCTCTTTCTCTATTTCCAATAAACAAAATTGGAAGAATCATTCATATAGAAGATGAGCCCGAGGTAGTATATAGACAAATTCTGGCTGAAAACCTCCATATAGGATCTCAGGTTAGGGTAGTGGAATCGAATCAGCAACGGGTGCGTTTTTTATCGGAAGGTGAAGAGTATGTACTGGCTCCATTAGTAGCCGAAAATCTGAGTGTAGAACCAGTAAAGCAAGAAGAGCAACATGATCAAAGTATCAGACGATTGGCTAATATTGGAGAAGGAGAAGAAGTGGAAATAATTGGTATTTCCAGAGAATGCCGTGGACCTAACCGCAGGAGATTGCTGGATCTGGGTTTTGTACCCGGTACGGTAATTTCTTTGGGTATAACAAGTCCACTCAATGATCCCAGAGCATATAAAGTTCGGAATACGGATATTGCACTAAGAAATGATCAGGCAAATTTCATTTTAATTAAAAACAAAGAAGTGTATGAACAGTCAGCCTCATAGCAGTTGTGAAACATGTGAATTCAATAATACAGGAAGTTTGAAAAGACTAGGTCTTGATGTAACTGAATTCGACTATGTTGTTGCGTTGGCCGGCAATCCAAATACCGGAAAAAGTACAGTATTCAATGCACTAACAGGGTTGAGACAGCATACAGGCAACTGGCCCGGCAAAACTGTAACACGGGCGGAAGGAGGATTCTCCTATCAGGGCAAAAAATACAAACTTATAGATTTGCCAGGCACTTATTCATTGCTTTCAACCAGTCAGGATGAGGAAATAGCAAGGAACTTCATATTGTTTGGCAGACCTCATGTAACTGTGATTGTGGTGGATGCCAGCAGGTTAGAAAGAAACCTGAATCTTGCACTTCAAATTTTGGAGATTACTGACAATGCAGTGCTTTGTCTCAATCTAATGGATGAAGCCAAACGCCACAATACATCAATAGATGAGCGAGCTTTGGCACGCAGGCTGGGTATTCCTGTAGTGGCAACCAGTGCCAGATTTGATCAGGGAATTCCTGAGTTGATCAAGACTATAAGTGATGTGGCTGAAAAAAGAATTGTATGTAAACCTTACCGGATTAAAAATATTCCCAGTCACATACAAAATGCTGTGGATCAGTTGAGTAAGCGAATCGAAGAAGAGTATCCTCATGTACCTAATAGCAGATGGATTGCTTTTCGTTTGCTCGAAAATGACCAACGGGTAATTGAAGCTTTAGAAAACAATGAATTTGAAATTGCATAATTAAAATGGAAAACAAAGAATCTAAAAAAGACATTCTTTCATTTGCCAATAGCCTTAAATGGAACATTGGTGAAAATTTCCATGATTCGCTGACACAAAGTATTTATACAGATGCTTCCCGAATAGCTGATAAAGTGGTGACTGTAGCAGGGGAGAGGAAAAATACACCATTTGATGGAAAGATAGATAGAATAGTTACCAGCCGAACGTGGGGGTTTCCCATTATGCTCTTTATTTTGTCAGTTGTACTATGGTTAACCATCCAAGGTGCTAATGTTCCTTCATCACTACTTGCAGCTTTACTGCTAGATACCATTCATCCTTTTCTTAAAGAAATGGCTGAAAGTATTGGTATGGTCTGGTGGTTGAGTGGATTTCTTATAGATGGGGTTTATCTGGCATTGGCATGGGTGATCAGTGTAATGCTACCACCGATGGCCATATTTTTTCCACTTTTTACATTATTAGAAGATTTTGGGTACTTGCCCAGAGTGGCATTCAATCTGGACAAACTGTTTAGAAAATCCGGTGCTGATGGCAAACAAGCACTTACCATGAGTATGGGATGGGGGTGCAATGCTGCAGGGGTAATTGCCACAAGAATCATAGACAGTCCAAGGGAAAGGCTCATTGCCATTATTACCAATAACTTTTCATTGTGTAATGGACGTTGGCCAACTCAAATACTGATTGCCTCCATTTTTATTGGTGTAATGGCTCCACCATTATTGGCAGGATTAGTTTCAACTGTAGCAGTAATAGTCATAGCACTATTAGGTGTTGTGTTTACTTTTGTCACGTCTCATTTTCTATCAAAAACCGTTTTGAAAGGAGAAGTATCCACATTCACTCTGGAATTACCACCATACCGCCCTCCTAGAGTTTGGAGGACATTATATACCTCATTGATTGACAGGACATTGATAGTGCTTTGGAGGGCATGTGTATTCGCAGCACCGGCTGGTGCAGTGATCTGGCTTATTTCTAATGTACACGTAGGTGATGCTACCATTGCTTCCTGGGCTATTAATAACATGGATGGTTTTGGTTTATTTTTCGGACTCAACGGTGTAATTCTTCTTGCTTATATTGTTGCCATTCCAGCCAATGAAATTGTTATTCCTACTATTCTTATGTTAACGGTAGCAGTCTCAGGAATAGATGGCTATGGCGAGGGTGCAGGAGTAATGTTTGAATTGGACTCAATGTCTGCAACCGGTGACGTTTTAAAAGCAGGGGGCTGGACTTTACTTACAGCTGTGAACCTGATGTTGTTTAGTCTGCTTCACAATCCTTGCAGCACCACCATTTATACTATTTATCAGGAAACGAAAAGTGTAAAATGGACTGCTGTTGCTACTTTTCTTCCTATTGCAATGGGATTTGTAGTGTGTTTTCTGGTAGCTCAATTCTGGCATTTATTTTCAGCCTGATAGTTTTTCATTCCGTTACTAACAAGTTGTCTGCTACTTTGCCGGAGATATGCACCTGGCCATTGCCTATCAACTCCACCTGCATCAGACCATCAAATTCATTTTTGTCTTTGATTACTATTTTAGTACCCAGAGAAATATGAATCTTATCGAGGTGCTTAAGGAATTCTGAGTCTGAATTTTCAACACCTACGATGGTCACCTGTTTGCCAATCTCTACTTCTGATAGTGGGTACTTAGGAGCATCGCTAAAATTGCCATTTTCATCCGGAATAGGATCTCCATGCGGATCTATTCTGGGAAAACCTAAAAACTCATCGAGTTTACTCGTAAGTAAGGACGATTTTATATGTTCCAGTTGTTCCGCTATTTCATGTACTTCATCCCAGTTGAATTTCAATTTTTCCACCAAAAACACTTCCCACAGTCTGTGCTTTCTAATTACTTTCAAAGCTTCTTTTTTTCCTTTTTCAGAAATGTTTACCCCTTGGTATTTTTGATAGGAAATGACCTTTTTCTCAGCGAGCTTTTTAATCATATCACTAACAGACGCAGGCTTGGTTTTCATTTCTTCTGAAAGCGCATTGGTAGATACACTTTGATCCCCCGAAAGTGAAAGATGATAAATGGCTTTTAAGTAATTTTCTTCTGCGAAACTGAGCATAGGAGTGATTTTGAGGACAAAGGTAAATGTATTTTTAGTTAAACCTAAAAATATGCAGTTGCGTTGTTTTAAATATTATTACCATCTGATACCACCCATCACAATTTTATTTGGAAACACAAGAGTGAGCCAGAAAATAAATACATTTGGAGTACTAATACTATGTATTAGTACCAACATCAATAACAGCTAAAGTGACTTTCAACAGGATTAAAATCATCAAGAACCGTTCGGATATTGGGGCGGGTACGCGTGGCTCAGATTTGGGTGTAGATGCCATTGAAATCGCTGCAATCAATCAGGAAAATAATTACTTTAACCAGTACGGTTTCGAAGACATCCCCACGCACAATGAAACTATTTATGATAAGGTTAACACTACTTTCGCCAAGCGAATTGGACATGTGCATGAGCAATGTATGCGTGTTTGCAATGTGATTGGTAACAATCTCAAATCTAAAAACTTTCCCCTTGTTCTTTCCGGAGATCATTCTTCTGCCCTCGGCACTATTAGTGGAATCAAAACTGCGTATCCTAACAAACGATTGGGAGTGATATGGATTGATGCCCATGCAGATTTACATTCTCCCTATACTTCACTTTCAGGAAATGTGCATGGAATGCCAGTGGCAGCTGCATTGTCTATTGACAATCTGGAGGCTAAAGTTAATGCTGTTAGTAAAGAGACTGAGGATAGTTGGATTGGGATGAAAAATACAGGCATCATCGGTGCTAAAATTCACCCTGAATATCTGATCTATTTTGGAGTGAGAGACACGGAGATTCCTGAAGAAAAATTACTTAAGAAACTAAAAATAAAAAATTACAAGGTAGAGGAAGTACGGTATAGAGGCATACAAATTTGTCTCGATGAGGCTGTCAAAAAACTATCCGATTGTGAAATGATCTACATTTCATTCGATGTTGACAGCATGGATTGTGATTTGATATCAAAGGGTACAGGCACTCCTGTATCCAAAGGATTTGATCAATATGAAGTCATCAACATCATCAATGGTTTCATTTCTACCAACAAAGTGGTTTGTTTGGAAATAGTAGAAATCAATCCTCTTTTGGATTTGAATGGAAACAAAATGGCAGAAGCTGCTTTTGAAGTTCTGGACGCAGTTACGAATACTTTAGAATTCCACTTATAAATTATTCAACTATGGAAATCAATCTTGAAATACTAATCAAAAACATGTCGCCAACACTCAATATTGGTAGTTACGTTTTTTGTTCGGTGAACAGAAGTTTTGTTGTTCCCGATTCAATAATACTTGCTTCCTTTATGGAACAAGAGGGCAAAACGCTTGTATTATCCAGAGAATCTGCCGAAAACCACAAACTAGAGTATTCTTCCGTTATGGCATGGATCACGCTAAATGTCCACTCGTCTCTGCAAGCCGTTGGCTTTACCGCAAAAATTTCTACAGCACTTGCAGAAAACGAAATCAGTTGCAATGTAATTGCCGGATACTATCACGATCATCTTTTTGTGGAAAAAGACGATGCAGAAAAAGCCATGCAAGTATTGAATGATTTGTCGATGACAAATAGCGGTTGACTAATACGATCAATTAAACATCTAATATCTCGGTCATCTTTACAGGTCGGTTCTCTTCCATAGATTTGTTGGCTGCTATGGCTATTGCAGTAGCCTTTAGTCCATCAATACCGTTGACAGGTGGTTCGGTTCCTTGTGTCAGGGCCTGGATAAATGCATTCATTTCATGTAAATAGGAATCTATATATCTATCCATGAAAAAATCTAATGGCCTTGAGCCATGCACACCTTTTTCATCAAAAAGTAGATGGGTGTCTTTAAAATTATTGTTGGCCTGAGCCATCCCTTTTGAACCAAATACTTCCAATCTTTGATCGTAACCATAAGCAGCTTGCCGGCTATTTTCAATAAGAGCAGTAGCTCCGTTTTCAAAAGAAAGCACAACATATCCTGTATCAATATCTCCGGCTTCTCCTATTGCGGGATCAACAAGGTTACTGCCTTTGGCAAATACTTCTATTACCTCACTGTCTGCAATGTGTCTGGCCATATCAAAATCATGAATGGTCATATCCAAAAACAAACCGCCTGAACTTTTGATATATCCTATTGGTGGTGGTGCAGGGTCTCGACTTGTTATCTTTATTGTACGCAAATCTCCCACTTTGCCATTTTTAACTAGGGATTTAATCTTAGAAAAATTGATATCAAATCGTTGGTTGAAAGCCACCATTAAAGGCACATTATGTTTTTGTGTCACTTCTATTATTTCCTTTACCTTGCTTAAAGAAAGATCCAGTGGTTTTTCACAAAATACAGCCTTTTTAGATTGAGCGGCACGAGTTACATAGTCAGCATGTGTGTCATTGGGAGAACAAATAAGGACAGCATCAAGATCCTCATTGTCGAAGATTACATTGGCATCAGATGAAACAAACGGTACGTTGAATTTTCTTGCAAAGTCCTGGCCTTCTTCTGAAGGGTTTACAACTGCTACTACTTCAGCACCTTCGATTTTTCCTGCCAGGTTTCCCAGATGAATTTTACCAATTCTTCCCAGTCCCAATATTCCTATTTTTACTTTATCCATTTTATGCTTAATAAGTGAGTTTAATCGTATTTAAAATTGAATCCGTATCAATCAGTTATATCAATTTGTTTGCTGCAATATTCAAATTTTACTAAATAAAAAGTGTGCCTTTTGACGATAAAAACAGATAAAATCAGTGAGTGAACGGATTTGTGCACCTTTTTGAATGATTTGGATACCTCAAATTTCATTAGCTGAAATAAATTGCCAGATATAATTGAGTTAGGAATTACAAAACTTGAAATAAAGAAGTTAGCATTTCACATGATACAATTGAATGAGAATAAAGGAATGAAAAAAGCAATATCGATATTGGCTGTTATCATATTTTGCATCGGCATGTTTCAGTGTAAAGAAAGTGGTACTGCTGTAAAAGTCCCCAAAAATGTTGACTTTAATTTTGATATAAGGCCAATATTGGTTCAGAACTGTTACCTCTGCCACGGACCTGATCCCAGTAGCAGAAAGGCAGATTTGCGGTTAGATACTTTCGAAGGAGCAACAGCTCAAAGGGAAGAAGGAAATCCTGCCATAGTACCCGGTAATATCAGCAAAAGCGAAATGATAAAGCGGATCACCCATCATGATGCTGATGCAATGATGCCACCACCGGAATCTAATTTAAAATTAAGCGAGTACGAGATAGAAGTACTTAAAAAATGGATTGATCAGGGAGCTGAGTGGAAGGTTCATTGGGCTTTTAATCAACCGGAATACAAAGAAGCTGAAAAACATGATACTGATGAAGCTGTAAATGAAATCGATAATTACATTCTGGAAAAACTGGAAAACAAAGGGCTTAGTCCCGCTCCATTGGCTAATAAAAACACACTTATCCGTCGTGTGTCATATATTTTAACAGGACTACCACCCACTCCGGACGAACTGAGTCAGTTTTTGGCAGACGATAGTCCTGATGCCTATGAGAAAATGGTTGACCAATACCTTGAATCAGGCGCATTTGGTGAAAGATGGGCACGTCATTGGATGGATATTGTGAGGTATGCAGAAACAAAAGGGCATGAGTTTGATTTTCCAATAATAGGTGCATGGCAATATAGAGATTATCTTATTCGTGCATTCAATGAAGATATACCTTACGACCAGTTGGTCAGAGAACATTTGGCCGGAGATCTATTGGACTCAGTAAGGTGGAATCCTGAATCCGGTATCAATGAATCCCGGTTGGGTACTGCTTTTTATGCACTGGGGGAAGGTACTCATAGTCCTGTTGATATCAGGAAAGATGAAGCAGACAGAATAGATAACATGATTGACGTGACCACTAAAACATTTCAGGGACTAACAGTTTCGTGTGCGAGGTGTCATGATCATAAATTTGACCCTATACCAACAGCCGACTATTATGCATTATATGGTGTAATGGAAAGTAGTAGATTTTCTCTTAATCCATCCAACCTTACTTATGATAAAGTGAAGAGCCTTGAAGAAATTGAAGGCCTTAAAAACGGTATCAGGAACCTTATTGCTGAAAACTGGCCTACCGATGACCTGGTACTTTCAGACAGCCCGGCAACAACAGAAAAGCCACAGGAAGAATCTGAGTGGAATTATAAGGTATTGGGTGATTTTAGAGGTCAGGATTTGAACGACTGGAAAAGTGACGGACTTGCTTTTGGCACAAAAACTACTTTAGGCAAGCCGGAGTTTAATACTGAAGGGAATAAATTGGTAAGACTTGCCAGCGGAGCAGCATCGAGCAGGCAGCTTTCAAAAGGAGTGTATGGTGCTTTACGCTCACCCAATTTTGTTATAGATACCGATTTTATCGGAGTACATGCTTTAGGTGAAAAAGCGATGATCCGAATCATCATTGATAACTTTCAATTAATTAGATACCCGATATATGGGGGATTAGAGAAAAAAATAAATACTCAGGAGTGGAAAAAATACAGCTTTGATGTTTCGCCATGGAAAGGACACAAGGCATATATTGAAATACTTCCCGGAGAATACAATGGCCATCATTATAAATTAGAAGAAGATGCTTTTATAGACGTAGAATATGTTATTGCCTATGATGGAGAGTGGCCAGAGCAAATAAAAAATACTGGCAATAGTAAAGAAAACGAGAGTTTTGATGATTGGGTATCAGGTAAAGCTTCTACTCAGTTGGTAGAGAATATAAACTATCTCATAAAGAACAAAAAGCTGAACAATAAATTTGAAGATGCCAATAATCTGTTGGAGCAGTATCAGCAATTGACAGAAAATCTCAAAGATTCTACCTTTTTCATAGGCATAAATGAGGGCTTTGGAATTGACAGTCATGTATTTAACAGAGGAAATTATCAGGATTTATCTGAAGATCCGGTACCGAGAGGATTTTTATCAGTCCTTCCTGTAAATAAAGAACCTGTGAAATCCAATGGCAGTGGAAGATTAGAAGTAGCGCAACAAATTCTTGACAAAGAAAATCCCCTGACTTCCAGGGTAATGATAAACAGAGTATGGCACCATCTGTTTGGTAAAGGAATAGTGACAACTGTGGACAATTTTGGGTTACAGGGAAAACTACCAACTCATCCTGAGTTATTGGATTATCTGGCAATTAAATTTCAAAATGAAGGCTGGTCAGTGAAGAGTATGGTCAAATATATCGTAATGTCCAATACGTTCAGAAGATCGACTGTAAGCAGCGAAGAGAATGTGGCGAAGCTAGATCCAACCAATGCATTGCTATCCCATTTTCCTATCAGAAGATTAGAATCAGAAGCCATTTGGGATGGCCTGTTGTCCATTTCAGGAAATTTGAACTCGGAAATGTATGGTGAGCCGGTTCCGGTTTATCTGACTGATTTCATGCAGGGAAGGGGAAGACCCGGAAAATCAGGGCCACTGGATGGCAATGGCCGGAGAAGTATCTATCAGGCAGTACGTCGCAATTTCCTGCAACCTATGATGTTGACTTTTGACCGTCCTATTCCTTTTTCCACTTTTGGCAACAGGAATGTAACCAACGTACCTGCACAATCTTTGATTTTGATGAATGACCCTTTTATTGTCCATCAGGCAGAAGTAATGGCAAAAGAAGTCTTAAATCATGAAAAATTAAGTCAGACAGATCGGCTTAAGTATATATATATCAAGACATTATCAAGAGAACCTACCAAGGAAGAAATAGATCAGGCCAATACATTTATTCAGATATTGGCTGAATCTTATGAGCTCAAAGAAGAAGATGCTGCCACTAATATTGATGTGTGGAAAGATTACTGCCACTCAGTTTTTAATCTTAAAGAATTTATTTATTTAATCTAATGGGAAAAAATCATATCATTCACAAACCTGTAACACGTCGGGAGATGCTTGGCATCTGTAAAGGCGGTTTTGGATCGTTGGCTTTTGCGAGCTTGTTTGGAGGTATTCAAACTGCTTGCAAGCAACTGGATGATCCTAAGTCCATATTGACTCAACTTACTCAGACGCCTCATTATGTACCAAAAGCCAAGAATGTAATATTTTTATATATGGATGGAGGAGTTTCCCAGGTTGATTCTTTTGATCCAAAACCAAGGTTGGAAAAAGAAAACGGAGAAGATCCAAAAAAGAAATTTAAAGTTGACAACACCCAATTCGACAATGTTGGTAAGATTCTAAAAAGCCCATGGTCGTTCAAACAATATGGAGAATGCGGAATGCCTGTAAGTGAACTGTTTCCTCATATTGCTACCTGTGTAGATGATTTGGCTTTGATCCGGTCTATGGTATCAGATTTTCCCGAACATACCAATGCCAATTACTTTCTACACACAGGCAGTGGCATTCAGGGCAGGCCAAGTATGGGCGCATGGGTGACTTATGGCCTTGGTAGCGAAAACAACAACCTGCCGGGATATGTTGTACTGGATGGCGGACTAATACCTCCGGGAGGTTTGGACAATTTCAAAAGTGGTTTTTTACCTGCATCCTACCAGGCATCTATCTTAAAATCTGGTCCGGTTCCATTGGCCAACATTAATCCATTGGAAACAAAAGAAGGCCTTCAAAATCAAAAACTTGATTTTATCAAGCAAATGGATCAAAGTCTGATGGGAAGTTTGGGACATGCAGATGCAGTAGAGTCTGCCATTTCCAATTACGAATTGGCCTACCAGATGCAGTCTTCTATTCCTGAATTGACGGAATTCTCCAGCGAAACCAAGGCAACACAGAAATTGTATGGCATGGACTCAGAGGATCCCCATAAACGTGGATATGCCAGGCAATGTCTTTTGGCAAGAAGGCTTATCGAACGTGGTGTGAGGTTCGTGGAGCTGACCTGTCCTAATGTGGGTAGAGATCGTTGGGATCAGCACAATAACCTGAAAGATGGACATGAGAGAAATGCACATGCAGTGGATCAACCCATTGCCGGACTGATTAAGGATTTGAAAGTAAGGGGATTATTGGAAGAAACCCTGATTGTTTGGACTGGTGAATTTGGACGTACTCCTTTCGCACAAGGATCAAACGGACGTGACCACAATCCATCTGCCTTTAGTATGTGGATGGCTGGTGCCGGTATAAAGGGTGGTACCATTTACGGAAAAACAGATGATTATGGTTATCGGGTGTTGGAAAACGAAACTACTGTTCACGATGTTCACGCCACCATGCTTCACATGCTGGGAGTAAATCATGAAAGATTGAGATTTAGATTTGGTGGTCGGGATATCAGGTTAACTGACGTTCACGGCCACATTATCAAAGACATTCTTGCTTAAAAGCTTTATCAAATAGAAACCAATTATATAAACATAAGAATATGAATAATTTTAAGAAGGTAATTCTTTCAGTGTTATGCACTTGTCTGGGAACAGGATTTTCACTTAATGCCGGAACTAAAAAAGACAAAACCATTACACACTCGGTATTTATTGCAGGGCCGCAATTTACAGGAATTATAGATGAGCAGGGAGAGGTAGTTTGGGACTCAGGTAGGAGTGGAGCCAGAGATGGTTATGTGCTTCCAAATGGAAACGTCTTGGTTTGCTGGGGTGATGAAGTGAAAGAATTTGACAAGGATAAAAATGTGATTTTTAGTTATAAAAAAAGGCAAACGGAAGGTAAGGTAGAGTTAGGTACTGCGGTCAGACTGGAAAATGGCAATACTCTGATTACAGAATCATCCAACGACATGCCCCGGCTGTTAGAAGTGGACAAATCGGGCAATATAATTGTGTCTGTGCCATTACAACCTGAAACTGATAACGTGCACATGCAAACCCGTATGGCCCGCAAATTATCCAGTGGTAACTATCTGGTACCTCATCTATTGGCTTTTGCCGTGAAAGAATATACACCGTCCGGAGAAGTAGTCAATGTATTCAAAACAGACAGGCCTGAACTGGGAGGTAAGGAAGCCGAAAACTGGCCTTTTACTGCCATAAGATTGAAAAATGGAAATACCTTGATCAATCTGACACACGGAAACAAAACGATTGAAGTGAATAAAAAAGGAGAAATAGTGTGGAAAGTTTCTAATGAAGATTTTGAAGAAAAACCATTTCAGGATCCGTGTGGAGCACAAAGGCTGCCCAATGGGAATACAGTCATTGCCAGTTATGGTGCAAAAGAGGGAATTAAATTGTTTGAATTGAACCGAAAGAAAGAAATGGTATGGAAATATACGGGGTATAAAGTACACGATTTTCAAATTCTCACTACCAACGGAGTACCCGTAAAAGGCACTCCTATGAAATAAGCTCGTCTAATATTCAACCTTCTTCTGTTCTCCTGAGAAGCAATGCTTTTTGGGAAGAACAGAATTATTCAATCATTTATCATTTTTATTGGAAATTCAACTCTTAAATCATCACTTTTGAAGATAGAATGTTTTCAATACTAGTATGATGAGATTGTTGATAGCTGGATTGATCCTGACATACACTTATGCTGTATTTGGTCAACAATACACTGCGGACATACAAAATCTTACAGTAGATCATGGATTGCCTGATAACTCAGTCTATTGTTTTTATCAGGATCAAATGGGATTTATGTGGATTGGAACCCACAACGGGATCACCAGATACGATGGACACAGTTTTAAACAGTTTCCAATAAAAGGCAATGAGTTGGAAACGTATCCTACCATCAAAATTATTGGAGATGCTCAACGGCTTTGGATCGCAACAATGGGAGCAGGGCTCTATCAATTGAATCTTCAAACCCATCAATTAAATCAATTTCCTTCTGAATCTGAAAATACAGCATATGGAAACAATGTATCAGATGTATTTCAAACCAATGACAGTAGTATTTGGATAGCTACGGATCAGGGAGTGTTTAGAAAAAAAGTGTCAGATCAATACTTCCAAAGTATACAACTCACACATCTGGGCAATAACATAGGAAAAACTATCACCCAAATCGTAGAGACTGACAAAGATCAGATAATTCTTGCCTCTAATAAAAAAGCACTTTATAGTATAAAGTCTTCAACAGTGGAAAGTAATTCAGGTACTATTGAATGTGAAAAAATGCTGACAGGGCAGAACTTTCAATATATTATCCATGACAAAAAATCGCACAGCACATGGATGGGGGTATGGAATCAAGGCCTTTTTGCAATGGATTCTACAGGGTTGACAAATTTCAGGCATCAGGAAAACGATAAATCTACATTGAGTAGCAATCAGGTGACTGGTATAGCACTCGATCAGGTTGGTAATGTGTGGGTCGGTACTAATGACAGGGGAATCAATCTGATTAGACAAAAAACAGAATTGTCGCAGAGTACAATTATCAATTACCATACTGCAGGCCGACAACATCAATACCTAAAAACTGCTGATGTATTTAACAGTCTTACAGACTATATTATTCGTTCCTTGTTTGTTGACATATCGGGAATATTGTGGATAGGAACGCAAAATAACGGGCTGCTTAAAATCCAGCTTAAAAAAGAGGTTTTTAAATATTATGCCCAGAATACTTATGTAGATAACACATTGGCTAATAGAGATGTAAGTTATCCCGGAATCACTAAAGATGGAAGCCTTTGGATTGGTACATGGGGTGGGGGGCTACACCATCTCACACCTCATGAATCAAGTAAAGAAAAACCACAATACAGGCGTTTTTTCCCGATAGAGAATGATAGTACCAGCATAAGTTTTTCCCGGGTATTTCCTGTCAAGGAAGACTCAAAAGAAAATCTCTGGTTAGGTACCAACGGAGGGGGAATAAATTTTTTATCCAAAGAAGAAAAATATAAGGATAGACCAAAGTTTGTCAGGTATCAGCACAATAGTACCCAGAAAAACTCCTTGAGCAACAATATCATCCGTTCTATGTTGGTGGATAGCAAAGACCGGGTCTGGGCAGGTACAGACAAAGGATTAAACCTATTGTTGCCTGATTCCAAAAGCTTTGAAATAAAATTTGAAAACTTTGTAATCCGTGCATTAGATGAAGATGTGACCAGAGGTATTATCTGGATGGGAACAAACAATAATGGGTTGGTGTCCTGGAATCCGTCATTGAACGAAAGTAAAGAATATAAGTATTCTTCAATACATGATAACGAGGTTCCATTGCTAAATATTCTTGATCTGGCAGTGACTCCTTCAGGAAAGCTTTGGGTAGGAACTGTTGACGGTTTGTTCTCATTTGACCCTGATACGGAAAAATTCACGTATTGTACGGGTGGAGCTGGTACATCACCCAGGCAAGTGGAAAGCATTCAAATTGACCGGCATGGCAGATTGTGGTTAGGTACTTGGGAAAATGGATTATTTGCTTATGAACCGGATAAAAACAAGTTCACGAATTTTAGAATGACTGAAGGAAGAATCAGTAACAGCTTTACGGAGGGTTCGTCTAAGGGCAGTGATGGCAGCATGTACTTTGGCAGTCGCAATGGTTTTTATGGTTTTCATCCTGACAGTGTCTTGCTTGATGAAATGCTACCTAAAGTATTGATTACAGAGATTTTTGCAGGAGAAAAAAGGATACCGGAAAGTGAAATCTATCAATTAAATACACGGCAGCCAAAGCCTGTTGTATTTGACTATGACGATGAAATTATCTCCATCTTTTTTTCGGGCTTATCTTTTTCACTCAATGACCCCATCAGGTATGCTTACAACCTGTCGGGAATAGATAAGCAATGGAACAATACCAATGTGGGCGAACAACACATTACCTATTCTAACCTCAGTCCTGGACGTTACATCTTTAGCGTAAAATCAGTTCATCATTCCAATGTCGGGGAGCCTGCAAAAATAACTATCATAATCAATCCTCCATGGTGGAGGACGTGGTGGAGTTACACACTATTTTCCGTGTTATTTGCTTTTGTAGTATTTAAAATCAGACAATACAGACAGGCAAAAAGGCAGGAAGAGAAAGACAATTTCAGAAAGAAAATAGAAAGAGAAAAGGAAGAGAGGTTGCAGCAAATTAAACTGGAGTTTTTTACCAACGTTTCCCACGAGATCAAAACCCCACTGACACTGATAAAAGCCCCTGTGGAAAACATGCTCAATTCTGATCAGCTTTCTCCAAAAAACAAAGAATACGCCGCATTGATAAAATCTAACACAGAAAGACTGATGAGGCTAACCAATCAGCTTTTGGACTACAGAAAGGTGAGTTTGAGCCAGATGCCCGTCAAAAACGAATTGATTGATGTAGTGGATGCTATTCAGAAGGTGTGTCAGTTGTTTGGGGAATTGGCCAATAAAAATGAAGTTAATTTTATTTTTCAATCGGAGCTGTCTAGTCTGATGGTTTCATTGGACAATGAAAAGTTAGAAAGTATTATATTCAATTTGTTGACCAATGCTTTCAAGCACACACCAAAAGAAGGAAGGGTAGAGGTGCTGTTTACTTTACCGGAAAATAAGCAGCTACAGATAGAAGTACGTGATACCGGATCGGGGATTCCAAAAGATAAAATAGATCAGATCTTCAACCTGTTTTATACAGAAAATGACCAAAACAATACGATTCAAAAAGGAACAGGCATAGGCCTGGCATTGGTAAAAGAGCTGACTTCACTGATGCAAGGCCAGGTCAGGGTAGTATCAGAAGAGTCATCCGGAACTTCTTTCTTTGTCAGTTTCGACATTCCCACAAAGTCAGGCAATACACCACCGAAGTACATAGAGCTGAATCGTACTACAAAAAGAAAAAAAGTGCTGGTCAGCGACAGAAAAGACAAATCCAATGGTAAACAATTGCCACTGTTGCTGATCACAGAAGACGATCCTGAAATGAATAACTACATCGCTATGCAGTTTTCGGATACATATCAGATCATACAGGCTTATAATGGAAAACAGGCTCTGGAGCTATTGTCAGACAAATACCCTGAACTGGTGATTACAGATTTGATGATGCCTGAAATGGATGGAATAGAGTTTTGTACAAAGATTAAATCAGATTTGGAAACGAGCCACATTCCGGTAGTAATGTTAACGGCAAAAGGACAGGATGAAGAAAAATTGCAAGGATTGAAAACCGGAGCTGATGCTTATCTTACCAAACCTTTTTCTCCTGAATTACTGAAAGTTACGATTGCTAACTTAATTAAAAGCAGAAAGTTGTTGCAAGACAAATACAGCAAATCTATTCAGGTAGAACCTTCGGGAATTACCATTACTCCAGTTGACGAAAAATTTATACAGGATGTATTGAATACTGTTGATTTACATTTGGCTGACAGTTCGTTTACTGTTGAGCAACTGGCCAGAGAAATAGGATCCAGTGTTCCTCAGTTATACAGAAAGGTAAAAGCCATTACCGGACTGGGGCCGAATGAGTGCATCAGAGATTTGCGATTGAAGCGAGCTGCATTACTCTTGAAAGAAAGTGGGTTGTCCATTTCTGAAATCAGCTACAAAGTGGGATTTGGCAATCCAAAGTATTTTTCCCGTTGTTTCAGTCAGCAGTTTGGGTGTTCACCGAGAGAGTTTAAGGGAAAGGTGAAAGCTTAATAAGAAATACGTGTCTTTTTGATATCCTTCACTTCCTGCCTCGCCTGCGCAGGCGGGCGTTCAGGATGACAAGGGGCATTTGAGCATAAAATCTGCTTTTACAGCTAAAAAAAGATTATTTCTCATCTGCCGCCTTGTCACACTGAGCGCAGCGAAGTGTCTCTTAAAAAAACACTACGCAACTTAGAAAGACATGTCGCAATTCATCAGGTAAAATCCACTGTACGCATAAACAATCGTTTGGCTACAGGGAGCAACGTTTCCTCTACAGGAACGCACATTTTACTGGTAATGAGATAGGTGGCAGGATTGGGAAGCTCTTTAAATCTTTTTACCAGCCCCAGCTTGATGGATTGAAGAGTATTTGAGATGCTTTTTATTTCGCTGGATATATAAGTAGTATTGATAGAACGAAATTGTTCTTCATGATGCTGAAATAAGGAAATAGTATAGCGGTAAATGAGAAGCTCTTTTTTCGAGTCTTGAGAGAGCAGAATATAACCTTCCTTATTGTACAATGGAATCAAACCCACAGTATCCAATTCTATATGTTGCTCTACAAGCTCATATATTTCCTGTCCGTCGTTGATTGTCTTTTCCATCTGAGGCATGGAAAAGTTAATAATTTCACTAATCTCATGCATCAGCTCATCGTCTTGAATTATTTGTTTGTAAGTCAGTTTGAGCTTTTGAATATCCAGTCCGGTAAGTTGTTTGGGAAATTGTTCGAACATCAATTCTTTGTTGTTCTTCAGGTTGTTGAGATTGTTGTAGTGAAGAATCAAATCTGATAGTTGAGGATAAAGCTCATTGGATTTGAATTTGTTTTCCACATTTTGGAGGTAGGCCAGCAATATGTATTTCTTGTATTCAAAATCTATGAGGTTGTCAGTGAGCCATGTGTTATTCAAATTATCCATATCTGTGAGTTTTTATTAATGATAGGAGAAGATACTAAATCTATCTTAATTATGCACAGGAGGGCCTCTTTAAATATTATATTTAACATAATATTAATTATATAACAATCATAGGGATTTCCCATAATACGAACGTTTCGTTATTCGGGGAATTGTCCAGATCATTTTCAAACCTGCCTGCCTGCAGGCAGTACGCTATTCTCAGCCATTAGGAATTTGCCTGTAAAACACTTGCAGGTCAGCGCTTTGTTTGGCTCACAGCACAAGCCCACAAGTAGCACGTCATTGCGAGGAACCTTTGCGGAGCATTGGTGACGTGGCAATCTCCTCGTTACTGGCAGAATTGCTCACAGGTCATCTGTCTTTCATCTGTGTTCGCTTAATCGCTCAAGCCCTGCCTAAAGGGCAGGCAGACGCTGGGCTTTTACTTTTTTCATTCCTGCCCGTCCGTCAGGCGGGGATAAAAAAGTAAACAAAAAATCTAGGCAAAATAATCACCTGCCCAACGCACCAGCCAGCCCACGCCCGGGATTTTGCCAAGCCAGCGCCATAATAATAAATTACTTGATCCTTCAATATCAATTAAATACTATAAATTGTATCTCCACAAACCAAAACCATCAATGAAAAAAATAAGTCTGAAATCTTTCATAATAATTGTGCTTCTATTTTTATCTGATTCGACCTTTGCTCAGGAACGAGATAATTTTATTTATTATGACGTTTACAATTTTGACGCTGAAAAATTAAGAAATAACATCACGATGTATCCAGATGGAGTCATGGAGTACCAGACGGACACATACGATGGGTGGAAAAATATTGTGATCAAAGCAACGTTTTTAGATAAAAATTTTATTTTCAATCCGTCAACAACACCAGAATATGTAAACCTATCGAATGATAGTGATTTTTGGCAAACAGGTCAAATTTATGCTGGTGCGGATATAGACAGAAACATTGTGTCAATTACTTTTTTAGAAGGTAATGGTTTGAAAGGCATTCAAATATTGTATAATGATCCTGTACTCAGTAAATCTTATATGTTTATTTATAAGGAGAAATAGTCACTTTATGGTTTATAGAAATTTAATATGGAATTGACACTAGAACAAGCTATTAAAATTCGAAACGATTTTCGATTTATCGAAGGAATGAATACAAAAAAAGGATCTACCATTCAAAAAGTAATCGTAACTCCTCAGTATGATAATAATTTCAATGATTTTTTAGAATCATACTTCAAAAACGATTATTTGTCTGGAGAAAACGAAGAAAATCTAGCACTCACATTCAATCCAAGATCATTTAGCGTCCATTGTATAATGTATGAAATTCAAAGTGTTCAACTTCATGGAACATTGGAGAAAATACTGGATGACTTAAATATTAGTTTAAATCTAGAAAAATACACAAGCTAGTTCTTCTTGGTCAGAGTTTGTGTGCTTGATTTTCAAAAGAATATTGTTCATTCAAGAAATGAATAGTTTCTCTGTTCAAGTTGATTCCATACTCAGGACTCTTAATAGCTGAATCAGTAAACAGCTGACTTGGTTCATTCCAAACTGTAGACGGAAACAGATACTTGCTTGGCTTTTCACCATCAACAAACAGAACCAGACCAATCCAAAGATCATCTCTTAAACCTCCTTCAAGATCAGATTTAGAGACAAAAGCATAGTTTGTTTTCTCGATATTAATCTGACGACAGAGAATATCATACTCTGACTCCCCTACTCTGTTCAAAACCCGAAAATTCACTCCTTTATGCTCCACATAACTTTGGGTAACATGATGATTTTCAGAGAGTAAGAAAACTGTTTTCATAATGATCTCTGCTAGCTGATCTAGCTTCGAAAGTGGACGTAACTGAGACCATTCATAATCAGTCCTTATCATTTCCAACTCTTGATTTATCAATGCCCCACACGGTTTTAGCAACATCTTCGATCTTCTTCAAGAAATTATCAACGTTATAGCCCGCTATAAATGCAACGGCCAAATAGCCGAATGTTGATCCTCCTTCAACAGCATCTAGTGTAAGTAGTCCGGCTTTAAGAAATATAGAACTAACAAGTCCACTTAATAGGCTTGTTAAAGGTCTGAGATAATACCAAACGATCCAGTCTTCATCCCACCTTTTATGGACGCTTTTATTCAAGTAAACAGCCCTTAGGCAATAAAGAACTCCTCCAAGGGATCCAATCAATGCACTATTAACGAATAGCACTTTTTTCATGTACCATATGGGCATCTCCACTAATTCAGGCATAATAAATATCATACCTATTGATATTATTATGAAAATAAGATATGCAATTATTGTTTTCATATTATCGCATTAATGTAAACAAGGTATGAGTCCAATTGGAGTTACAATCACTACTAAAACAGGCATAAAAATTTGCTCTTTAATATAATCTTTTTTGAACCGTTGCATTGTACTGATGTCTTTATTACTCGGTCCTAGTGGGCCATGGGGATGTGAATGCCACTCACCTATATATCCAAAAGTTTGGCCAGACTGCTTTTTGTGTAAGTCGACCTCTTCCTTCAACCCTTCAATTCCTCGAATAAAACATCCAGAATTAGCTTCACTATCTGGGGGAGGTAAGATCACGTCAGTGATGTAAATACATTTCGTCTTATTATTAATCATGCCTATAAAAACCCCGCCAGTTTCATTGGGCATTGCTTTTCCCATTTCAGACATCAGCATTTCTTCAACCCCTGCTTTGATTCTAATTTCCCAACCGGTTTTCGCATCTTTTATTACCGTCAGTGGGTTTACAATTATTGTCTTTGTTCTTATGTTAAAATCATCTTTTGAGGTGTTCACTTTTGTTAACCTTATTGTTCCCTCTTTTTTAGGTTTAATATTAGTCTGTGCTTTTATTGAACGAACGAAAATTGACGAATGAAGCGATATCAAATCATCTGATATAATAGTTGTTTCCGAATTACATCCAACTCCCACATTAACTAGAAGGCTTTCATCTTTACTCATCTTTTGTTCTCTTCTTAACCAAGAAGAGATATCAGTATCATTTTGATATTCCGATTGGAGAAGAACTTTCAAATCATCAACTCTAGGATTTCTCTCAAGACCTTCAAATAATTGCACTCCAAGATTACCCTGATCTGTAATAAAACTTTTACAAACCCTGTTGGTAGACTGAATTTGACGTTTAATGAAATAGTTTTCGAATGATGTCGATGCTGTAAAATCCAAAATCCAATTTACGCTCCCAAGAATTTCAGTATACTTTTCTAATTCAAAAAAGGCATCACCATTTCTAGGAATACCGATAATTTTCAAATTAGAAGTTTCTGAATCGAAAATGGCTTTTGCTGCATTCTGCAAAGCAATAGCTTTATTTTGTCCGACTGATTCACTTAGCAATCCATGCCTTACAAGATTATGTGGTTCGATCTTATCCTTATCGAAAAGTAACATTGGTTGATCCACGAGCCCATCGCGTATTAAGTGAGTTACAACCTTAGACCCAATTGCTCCACACCCAAAGATTACATTGCTATTTAATGACTTTTCGTTTCCAGATACCTGCTTTGCCTTCCTGATACTCAGTGGTTGATTATGAGATTGGAATCCAACTCTCACACTATTTTTTATTTCATTATCAACAATGTCATTATCACCGAATGTTAGGTAAAAATTAAAAAACTCTACCTCTCCTGTATATCCAATAATTGGCTTTGGTCTTTTGACTCCTACTATGATTGGAAATTCTTTTATGCCACCTAGCAATAGATTAGGCAGTATATGAATAACAGGCCGTAGGTCAATTTCATATTCCTCACAAAAATCAATCAGACTATTTAAGTTTTTTGGCAAGTAACGAGGAAATTGATTGTTAGTTCGCAGTTCATCATCCCAAACAACTGCTCCAAGCAAGATCCTTTTAATTCCTATTCCCAAAGAGTTTTGCAGAATTTTTTCAAGAATAGGTTGGATATTGCTTTTCAAATTATCCAAAGAATCAATTGTTTCAACTACTTGATACTTTGGATACTTAACATACTCTTCAGTTTTTTCAGATTTTTCATTTTCCCTAATCAGTAAAAGGGCAAAATTCTTTGAGTTCTCGAATACCTTATTGTTGGAGACTAATTCGTTCAACTTATCATGGTCATATACCATATTTCCTCTATAGCCCTCCAGCCTCATTGGATCAAATTGTCCACCATCCTCGACCAATGATCCATTCGCCGCATCACAAAGCCAGTTTTGTGTGCGTATTACTAAGTCAGTTATATTTTTGGAAGCATACCACTCTTCATAGTTACCACGAACTAAACAAAATGGTGCAGGTTTTCCCTCGCCAGAAACATATAAATGTGAGATTCCCTCTTTTGGAAAACTCTTTCGATCAGAGTAAACTCTTGGAGCAACTTTTGGATATTTTGTCTTATGAAATACTATTTGGACATTTTCTTTAGATCTTATGTCAACAGAATTATAGGTTCCCCTGGGAGGAAGGTTAACTGTTAATTCCAGAGGTACGACCACATGATTTTCATCTTTTTCAAGAATGCTTAATTTTCTCTTACCGAGGAATAAACGGAGCAAATCTAAATCGGCAGTAAGATCTTGGTTTAGTGGGGCATTTGATTCAATTAGATTATCAGTATGTAAACTTCGAGCCATATTCAGATTTTTGGTTTACTGCTGAAGAACTTCCTCCTAGTGCTGCAGCTGCTGCACCTTCGCTAATTCCTTTTTTTACCGGTCCCTGTGGGGAAACTTCAAAGACATAAGGCTTTGGTTCTTTCTCGCTTGGTTCTTTTGATAGCTCAATAAAATCTGAATTCTTTTCTAGCTTCTTTTGATACTCTTTCTTGGCTTCAGGGTGAGGTGGATTTTTATCTGTGCTTCTTACAACTTTACAAGAACCTATTATTTTGCCGGATCCCTGGCGATAATCAAGAAGTTCAAGTGAGGTCTTTTTAGGTGTCTTATTTTCCTCTTTAGCATCATACGGAACATCATTAAAAAATGTCCAAGAACAATGATGGGGTGAAAGAAATAAATCCCATTCAAGTTTATCCTCATTATCATGGCTCTTACTTTTGCTTATTACCTCCGCCCATCTATAATGGTCAGCGTCTCCTCCAAACAAGTAAAGACAAGCCCAGTTCAAATCATTTTTATTTATTTTAAATCGAGCCTGCATTATAATGCTACTGAAATTTTTGTCATCCTTCGCATTGGCATCTATTAAAGATTTCTTAAATGGGCCATGAACGAACATTTCAAAATTGCCTGTTGAGTTCCCATTTATCATTTTGAGATCTATAATTTCTCCTGGAATTGATGACGGAATGTTTTCATATTTTGAATCTTCGTCATATCCAATCATCCTAATTCTGTTTCCATCATCATTCTTTTCCGGCTTGTCTTCTTCCCAAAGCTTTCGTCTTCTTTCTGCCTCTTTTTTCAAAGCCTTAGCGTCATTATTTGTTGCATTGTTAAATAACATCGAAGTACACCAAAGTTCATTGACGATTATTTCCTCATTATCCTTATTTGCTTTTGCATAATTCTCAGGAGATTTTCCATTATAAAAATTCTTTTCAAATCCTCTGCAATGATCTTCATCTGGGTGGGTCAAAATCATTAAGTCTACGAATGGGTTGTCATCACCATTACTTTGGATACTATCAAGTAAATCACTTTTGACAGGATAAATTTTGTTTCCTTGCTCGGTCTCTTCTCCTTCACGTATGTTGCAGTCAATAAGAATTGTTGTTTTGTCTGTTAGTGAAATTAATGTGTTATCACCATTACCTACGGGATAGAATTTCAATTGTTGTTTTGCCATTTATATTAGTATTTACGTTTATGTTAATCCTATATGATGGCAATAGAGGCGGTGAAAATTTTGGAATTAAATAGATTCTTTTATCTTTGCAGCTTCTTAAAAACCAGTCATTTACGGACTTTCTAAAATTTTTATTAAGATGCAAATGACCAACAGGCGTGCCAGTCTAGGTTTGTAACTAATAATATTAGTAATTCAATATTAATTCCTTCAATAATTATAGTTTTAACTGACAGCCTGACATAACGGCGCAATATAACTGTCATGTTTGCTTCAAGATTTGGTTTTTGTCATACAATGAAGGTAAAACCCATGCTCGATATTCCGCACACATTTGCCACTCTCCTTCCCTCCTGTCCAGCATCTCTCACTGCGGCATGGTAATTCCTCATTCGAGAGGAGTGGCAAAAGAGTGCTCGTTAATACTAAGAAATGATGTGATTGCTTTTAATTGATGAAATAGGCCAAACCCTAAACTATTAATCCCGCCCCTGAACCGAAGCTATATTAACATAACGCAGGACATTATATAACAACTAAAGGGATTTGTGGTCAGCTATGCTGATTATTTATTCTGCTCAATCCCTTATAAATTGATGGAAATCGAAGTTAACGAATTGAAGTTGATTATCTCACAATATGAGATATAAATATTGAAAGAAAATTATATTGCATTTAGGGCATCACCCTTCGAATTGAACGCCTCACCCCTAAATCTACTTTGATTTTCCAAATGTACCTCTGCTTTTTAGGGGATTCTTTAATATTTACTATTATGGAGTATCGTTGCATAGTTCACAGGCGTTTTCGCTTTTGGTTTCTTCGTGGATGGTTATTTGTGGTAGTACACCGCCAGCCCTCCTATTGTATCTCATGTCATTGGTGGGGCGGTTTGTTTCTTTACACATTTCGCTTCATGCGCTATGAGGTTGGTATCTGTAAGGTCCCCAATGATTAGGGGCGTCCGGCTAGGATAACTTTTCGTTCGGCTATATTTAGTCATACCCATTAATTAATCAGGAAATCTCATTATAACTTCCTTTACTTTTCCTCCTCTCAGAATCTTTAGTTTGAAAGAACTCCGCTCTTCTTTTTCCATGAGGTAGATGGATTTGAAAAACGCTATGATGTTTTCCTCGGAGACAATGGGTATATCATTTACTGCCAAAATAATATCTCCTCCGATACTGATTTCCTCATCATTTCGGTAAAATGGAACATTTCCACCATTCAGATCAGCCATATAGGCAGGAGACAATGCCACTACACTTTGAATGAGTATGCCACCCGCCTGTGGAACATTGAGTAATCGAGCTAATTCCCGATCTACCAAAACTCCATTTATCCCTGTCCACCGTCTTCTATCACTTTCGACTACCAATTGTTTGGTTACATTGATCGTAGCGGCAAAACCTATTCCATCAAACCCACCAGACTCACTAACAATAGAGCTGACAAGTCCAATAACTTCTCCTTTCATATTGAACATAGGCCCGCCAGAATTCCCGTGATTAATAGCAGCGTCTGTTTGGAAAAACTCAGCAAACGTAAACCCTTCCATTCGCGTCTTTTCAACGCTTTTTCCACTGATTATGCCTTTAGAAAGGGAGTATTCTATGCCAAATGGTGCTCCTATGATAAATATATCATCCCCAACATCGACTCGATCTGAATCTCCTAATTCCACAGGGGGATAATTGTTACTGAAATGAATAAGTTTAATAAGGGCAACATCAGCTACGGTAGCAAGTCGAACAATTTTTGCCGGGAATTTTTGCCCATCGTGAAAAATCACGGTGATATTCTCTGCATTGTTCACCACGTGAGCAGCGGTTAGTATCTCGCCCTGATCAGAAATAAGGACTCCCGATCCTTGTGAACCCATATAACTAACCTGACCGTTAATATTCTCTATCTTTTCTTTCGTTTCAATCACAACCACACTCGGGCTTACCTTTTTGTAGAGTTTGCTCAATGTTTGACCGAATATTACGCTAGGCAGTGAAAGTACTACCACTATGAGGAGATGTTTCATGATTTTGAAGTTAGAGGCGCGAGAACGAAAAATCCTTAAAATATCCACTACCTTTTAATTTTTTGGGGAGGAACAATGGAAATGCCAAAACTGAAAAATGATCCATTCGCAGTGTCGTAGTTCGCATCTTTAATTTGATCACCTTGTAGTTCCATTCTTCGCGCAACGGCAATCCCACCGGAAGCTTCCAATTCTATGAACTGACCAACACGATATTTCAGAGAAGGTCCAAGCACAATACGAGAGTAGACGAGCATATCTATCAGCTCGGTATCATTGAGTGCGGTCGTTCTTGTATAATTGACATTATAGCGCGAACCACTCGCTTCTGCTTTCAGTCCGGCTGTGAATTTCCCAAAGTAGTGATCATAGTTGATGCGGCGTGGCAAGAGTACATAAAGCTTACTTTTTTCCGAGCTGAGGGTCAATTGAAGTGTTGGAATAAAACGGGGCTCACCAAAACTGGATAGGTAGGCAATGCCCCCTCCGTACGAGAACCGATCAGACTTTTCTTTAATAAAAAGTAAAGCCCCGTTCATAAGAAAATCATCTCCTTCAAGTGACGTATTGAATGTAGAGGATAGGGTTGGATTTAGCGAGAGCAATATCTTCCAGTCATTCGCTAACTGATGCAAAACTGTCAGACGATAGCCGAGAAGATGCAGGTTTTTCCCATCCACTCCTAGGTTGAGGTCATTATCTACAATAGGAGTCACTAACCGATACTGGAGTCCATTGATCAAAACCGTCTTCTCATTTTTAAGTTGCTTGGGAAGGTTCAGAAAGAAATTATACTCATTTACTTCGACTTCCTGATTCAGCGGAGAATTCATTACCTCAGCGCCTGGAAGTCTGGTAAAACTGAACCCTGCCAGTTGAAAATCCTGTGACATTAAGGGTGTGCTGATTAGCAAGAGCAGCCCACAAAGTATGTTTAAAAGCAGTCTATAAGAAAGTGTCATGATATTCATTTTGGTAGAGAAACTTTGTAAAACAATCGATAGAGCACCGGAACCAATAGCAGTGTGATCACGGTGGCAAAAAGTAATCCGAAGATGATACCAATGGCAAGTGGTTCCCACATTTCACCACCACCGAGCCACAAAGGAATTAAACCCAGCGAAGTGGTAAAGGTGGTAAGCAGGATGGGACGAAATCTTTCCTGTGCAGCAGATAATATAGCATCGTATGCATTTCTTTGATGTTCGTCCAACTCCAATTGAATCCGGTCAATGAGTACGATCGCGTTATTGATCACAATACCGGACAGTGAAATGATGCCCAGGAATCCGGTGAAACTCAAATTGGTTCCAGTGATAAGCAGTCCACCCACGACACCAATGATCCCGAAAGGAACGGCAAGCAATACGATACTACTTTTCCTCACGGAGTTAAATTGCATTACGAGAAGCAGGATGATAATGAAAATTGAAATGGGCAGTTTAGCCATGACAGCACCCATTGCATCACCGCTTGCTTCGGACTCCCCGCCGAATTCAAAAGTATAATCACTCCCCAATGCATCTTGCTTTTCATTTAACCACTTTGATATTTGAGTGGTGATCTCAGCGGCAGTGAATCCAGCTTGTAGCTGAGATTCTACTGTAATGGTTCGATTCAAATCCCTCCTGATAATTTTGGCCAACTGCCAATCTATGCTGATGTCGGCAACCTGTGCCATTGGTACAGTCTTACCAGTCATTTGACTGTAGATATTCAGTCCTTCCAGGTCTTCATAGGCTACCGCAAGGCTTCCTTCCGTTCGCATGGATATGGGAATGTTGTCCTCCTCGTCACGGTATTCTCCGACCGTATAGCCAGACAAAGTGGTGTAGGAAGATAGCGCAACATCCTGATTGGTCAATCCATTGTAACTAAGCTTAGATGGATTGATATCAACGTAAACCTTCTTGATTTTTGGCCCCCAATCGTCATCTACATTGCTGGTCCCGATGATAGTTCGTAGCTGACCCTTGGTTTCAGCAGCGATCCTGGTTAACTTTTCTGCATCAGGCCCACTAATCCTGATTTGAATGGGAACATTGGCACCACCACCACTTGTTAGTCTTTTCACTGTGATCTTGGCATCCGGAAGATTGTTAAAAGCAAACTGATTGATCTGATTGATGACTGACTGGTTGTCATCACCGGAAGTGGTATTGACCAACAAATGTGCGTAGTTCGTCTGTTTTTGGTCAGGCTGATAACCTAAATCATAAGACTTGGGACCCTCGCCTATGAAGGAACACCAGTTCTGCACGCCACAAGATCTTTCGTTATTGATGAGCAGGCTGTCCGATAAATATCTTTCTATCAGTGAGACTTGCGAATCGGTCGTTTCCAAACTTGTGCCTGTGGGTAAGACAATATCAACAGTCACCAGGTTACGCTCACTGTCCGGCATGAATACAAAACCTAGTTTACCCATACCTAACAGTGAAAGTGCCAAACAACCAAAAACAGCTGACAAAATCATCACAGGTCTGGCCAATGACCAAACGATGATTTGCCTGTAATATCCATTGAGCTTGTCAAAGAAACCGGGCTTTTGCTGTGTGCCATTCCGTTTGATCTTAATGAATACAATAGCCAGCATCGGCACAATGGTCAATGCCATAAGCCATGAAGAAATGAGGGTAATAGTGATCACTGAAAACAGAGGCCCCATGATCTCCCCCATAATGGAGTCGGCTATGAAAAAGGACAAGAACGCTGCAGAGGTAGTCAGTGAACTGGTAAGCAAGGGCACCATCAACTCTTTACTGGAAGAAACAGCAGCATCAAATGCCTTATCTCCTCTTTCCATTTTTACCATCATGGATTCAGCCATCACGATGGCATTGTCTACCAACATTCCTAAGGCCATGATCAGTGCGGCCAATGAAACCTGGTTGAGGCCAATGTCAAAAACACCCATCAAAAACAGTGACATTACAATGGCAGCAGGAATCAAACTGGCCACCACAACCCCTGTTCTAAAACCAAGGAACAAGAGCATTACGGCCAATACAATGACCATACTTTGAACGAGGTTAGAAATAAAATCGCTGACACTTTTAGCTACTGAATTATCCTGTGAAGCAAGTCGCTTTGCGGAGATACCTACCGGAAGCGTTTGGTTGAAGCTGGTCAATAGTTCGTCAACTTCTTCACCTAATTGAATGATATTGGCTCCTTCTTTCAAGGAAATATGCAGGCCAATGGCTGATTGTCCATTCATCCTTACAATGGTTTCTCTGGGAGAGATGTAGTCTTCATAGACTTCTGCTATGTCCTTTAAATAAACGGATTCCCTTCCGCTTCCAACCGGAATGAGCATATTCTGAATGTCCTGTATCGTTTCAAAATTACCAGAAGGCTCTAGAATGACACGCTCATCTCCGACACTAATCTGGCCAGCGGGGATGATGATATTCGTGCTGGATATGGCATTCTTAAGTTCATTGGCTGATAATTCGATTTTTGCCAGCTCTGCATCGTTGTAATCGATAAAAACGCGACGTTCTGATACCCCCGAAAGTTCTACTTTGGCTGCATCCCTCAATCGAATCAGTTGATTCCTCAATTGATCCGCATACTTCTCCAACTCCTTGGGTTCATACCCATCATTTTTTAAGCCCAATGCTATTCCATAGGTAATGCCCAAATCTTCGTCCTTTAAGTCCGGGCCCTTCGCAACCCCTGAAGGGACATTCACATTGTTAATTTTCCTTCTTAAGCGATCCCAAATGGGTCTAAGTTCCGACTCGCCAACGTTCTCTTTCAGGGCAACTTTGATAATGGAAATGCCTGTTCTCGATTCGCTTTGGATATAATCTACTTCTGGAATCTCCTGCACCACCTTCTCCAATGGATCAGTAATCAAAAGTTCCATTCTTTCGGGGCTTGCCCCGGGGAAAACTGTGACAATACTCGCTATTCGAATCGTAAAAGGAGGCATACTGTTTCTTGGTAATGAGGCATATCCCGCAATCCCAAGAATGATGATGATCCCTAATAGCAAATAGGTAACACGATTATTTCTAATCGCAATAGCAGTAAGGTTCATAGCTGTTGGTTTATAAGTGAGACTTTCATTCCATCATAAAGTGTTCTTAAGCCAGCTACAGCTACAATTTGATCCTGCATCAAACCAGACCTTACGATAAATCCTCCGGAAGTGAGATTTCCGATTTCTACTGTCGTTTTTTTCGCTATGTAGACTTCATCATCTACCGGACTTAGGATGTAAACAAATTGCCCAATTTCATCTTCTCCAACGGCCTTTACAGGTACTAGCAACTGCCTCTCCTGAGTCTCATCACCAAAGGTGAACGTAACCTCAACGGGCATTCCGGGGCGAACTTCATCAACTGGGTTAGTAAGAGAAGTAATCACCGGATAGGTACCTCCGGAAGAGCTGTATCCTACTTCAGCAATGACCCCATCAAAGTCGCTCGATAGTGTAGGTATCCTGATTTTGGTTGGGCTTCCCTGCTTTATCTGACTAATGTATTTTTCAGGTACACCTACCTGTGTTTCTATATCATCAGCATTTTCCCGACTCATCACAAGGATAGTCTGCCCCGATCTTATTACCTCATTGGTTTCAACCTTTACCGAGGAGACAATGCCAGACATTGGAGCCGTAATAGTCGTGTAGGAAAGTTGAGAGCGCTGTTTATCCAGCCTCTTCAGAGATATTTCGTACGAGCCTTGCGCATTGGATAAAGAACTCTTTGCCCTCTCGTAATCGCTCAATGAGGCATTGTTGGTTTGATAAAGTTGCTTGATCCGTTCAAAACTGGAAGAAGCGGTTTCTAGCTGAACTTTAGCGTTCGCCACATCCAATTGAGCCTGCTCAAATGCAAGCAAGGCATCCGTTTGGTCTAGCTGTGCGAGTAGTTGCCCTTTCCTTAAACGTTGACCTACTGCAACATCCAAATTGGTAATTAGTCCTCCGGTACGAAAACTCAAGTTCGTCTCCGAACCCGACTGGGTGATCCCATTAAAGGTTCTTATTGTTAGGCCTCCTACTGATTCTACTATCCCATATTTGATAGGTTTGATCAGTGCTGCCTTTTTTTCTTCACCGGAATTCCCACATCCATAGAGCAGGATTAGTGAAAGAAATGCCAGGCATGTATTTTTTATTTTTTTCATCAGTTCTGATTAATTAAGTATTGTTGAAATCGATTATTAAAATCCTGAACCTGATCTTCAGGCATCAGCATGATAAAGGAACCCACATTGAATTCTAATTGAAGATGAGCTTTGATATACTCATAGATGGAAAAAGCAGCCGCTAGTTCGGCTTGCAGTGCTGTCTGCTGCGCATCTATTAATTGAGTAATCGTTACCTGGCCCTGCTTATAATTTTCCTGAACCAGTTCAAAGTTTTTATTTGCACTCTCTGATGCGGACTGGCTAAATCGAATATTCGTACTTGTACTCAATACATTCAATACGCCAGCGCGAACGCCTAATTCCAAATTTTGATCCAGTAGCGTTTGAGAATAATCTAATTGATCAAGGCTGATCTTAGATTGCTGAATAGCTGCCTTTCTACTGAACCCATCAAAAATTGGAAATGACAGTGAGATGCCTGCAAACCACGAATTGTTCTGCAATTCAGTCACTCCTAATGCCATAGCGGAAGCATCCAATGTAGAGCCAGCCCCACTTCTGCCCAAAACCTGAGAAGTCTGTGCCTGTAATGCAACTGTGGGCATATAAAGCAATCGTTTACTTTGTGTTAGCTGACGATTTGCAGCATTTAAATTCTCAACAAGTGCTTTCTTATTAGGATTTTGTCGTTGACTTTCCATCACTAAAAAATCTGAAACAACACGCAGACTTTGTGGCGTTTTCGCAACCTCCGCCAGTGGGCCCTGACTAAAAGTTCTAAACAAATCGCCTTGCAGAGATATATCCTCAATATCATAGTCCGGCTCTAAATTATTTGCAACCAGCGTGTTCAACTGAAGCTTCGCAGCTAGCAGCGTAGTTTGAGCCTCAATCACCGATTGGTTGGCAAAAGCCAATTCGGATTCCCATCGATAGAGGTCTGTGTTATTGGATGATCCAAGGTTTACCCGAATAGCTGCCAGCTCCTTGTTTTTTCGTGTGTTTGCTAAGTTTTCTCGCTGTATTTGTACGTTTGTTTTGGCAGACAAAACATTTAAATAAGCTGTGTACGTATCAAACAAAACCCTCAAAACTTCGGCTTCTGTGTTGTGCTCCTGCGCTTGTTCCAAGTACTTAGAAATCTTGATGGCAGCTATGGCTTGCTCCGAATAGATCACCTGGGTAAAGGTGAGACCTGGAACTGCTACATTTGACAGGACAGTAAGTTAAGCTCGTTAAGCTAAATTTACATAAGATGAAACAAGAAAGAAGACACTTCGATAAGGAGTTCAAAATGATGGCAGTAAATCTGTGTTTGACAGGGAAGTCAACCAA